>CBINPH010000051.1:0-12625 GCA_966252445.1 uncultured Chitinophagaceae bacterium
GTTATTTCATCAGTTGCAGCACCTGCTGGCCCATGGCCTCGGTGCCGAGGATAAACGAATTGGCCGTATGCTTGTCGGCCATATCCAGGGTGCGGTAGCCCTGCCGAAGCACGGCGCCTATGGCCTGCACCACCCTTTCGGCGGAGGATTTGAGGCCGAAGGCGATCTCCAGCATCAGGGCCGCCGACAGCATGGCACCCAGGGGGTTGGCCACGCCCCGGCCGGCGATGCGCTGCACATCTCCGTGGACCGGCGCGAAAATCCCTTTTTCGCTGCCCAGGCAGGCGGAGGCCTGCAGACCTCCTGATCCGGCGACGGCCGAGACCAGGCCGGTCAGCATATCCCCGCAGGAGCGCTCCGCCAGCACCACATCGAAGCGGCCCGGCTCGCTCACCAGGAGGGCGGCGGCCTGCTCGGGGCAGAGCGGCGTGGTCTCCAGGCCGGCATACTCCCCGGCCAGGGTTTCGAGGGCCCCGGACAAAGACCCGGGAACCGCCTCTACCACGCACAGCTTGCGGCGCCGGGCGGCGGCAGCGGCGCAGGCCCGGCGCGCGAGGCCCTCCGCCTGCCCGGATCCGGGCAGCTCGCGGAAGAGCAGCAGGTCCGTGCCGCGGATCAGCTCTTCCCGGAGCACGGAGGCGCCCGGCAGCGCCTCGAAAGGCCGCAGGGGATGCAGGCCGGCAAAAAGGCCCAGGGCCTGCCGCAGCCCTTCCTGCACCGGAACGTCGCCGGTGCCGGCGAGTATCGCGTCGCACTCCAAAACTTTTTCCGGAAGCGGCCACGGCTTTCCCGTGGCCCCGGGGGCTCCCCCGCCCCAGTCAATTTCTTCGAAGCTGAAAGCATGGCCTGCGCGTTCGGCCACCGCCTCCAGCACTTTTCTGCCCCAGGGGGCTACTTCGGCGCCGATGCCGCCGCCGGGGATAATCAGGATGCTCTTGCGAATGCTCATGGACATGAGAGTTGGTCGTGGCCTTCCATGGCGCGGGAGGCCGGACGCGCGGGCCCTGCCGCTTCAGCCGTTAGAAGGCCGGCTGGCTTCATAGGCCCTTATGCTGTCGGTCAAACCCAGCAGGTAATCAATATCGTCATAGCCATTCATCAGGCATTCCTTTTTATAGGGGTTGATCTCAAAAGACTCAACCAGCTCACCCAGGCGGATGCTTTGCTCCGGCAGGTCCACCTCCAGCACCGCACCCGGGTTCCGGGCCGCCTCGCGGAAAAGCGCCTCCAGGAAGCTGTCGCTGACCTGCACGGGCAGCAGGAAATTGTTCAGCGCGTTGTTCCTGAAAATATCCGCGAAGAAGCTGCTGACCACCACCCGGAAGCCATAATCTGCCAGGGCCCAGGCCGCATGCTCGCGGGAGGAGCCGCAGCCGAAGTTCTTTCCCGCTACCAGGATGCTGCCCTGGTAGGCCGGGTTGTTCAGCACAAAATCTTCCCGGGGCCTGCTCTCGTCATCCTGCACATAACGCCAGTCGCGGAACAGGTTTTTGCCGAAGCCCTCCCGGGTGGTGGCCTTCAAAAAGCGGGCAGGGATGATCTGGTCCGTGTCGATATTCTCTATCGGCAGGGGGACCATGGTCGAGCTGATATGTTTGATGGTCTTGTCGCTCATGGTTATGCTGTTGGGCCCTCCGCGGCGATCAGGTTGCGTACGTCCACCACCTTGCCCGCGATGGCCGCGGCGGCGGCCGTCAGGGGGCTGGCCAGAAAGGTGCGGGCCCGCGGACCCTGCCGTCCTTCACAGTTCCGGTTGGACGTCGAGATGCAGTATTTGCCGGGAGGGATCTTGTCTTCATTCATGCCCAGGCAGGCCGAGCATCCGGGCTCCCGGAGCTGGAAACCGGCTTCCTCAAAGACCTGGTGTATGCCTTCGCGGCGGGCCTGCTGCTCGACCTGCTTGGAGCCGGGCACCACCCAGACCTCCACCTGGTCGGCCTTCCGCTTTCCCTTGACGAAGGCGGCGACCATGCGCAGGTCCTCGATGCGGGAGTTGGTGCAGCTGCCGATGAACACGTAGTCCACGGGTTTGTCCAGCAGGCTGATGCCGTCTTCCAGGGCCATATAGTCCAGCGCCTTGCGGAAGGAAGGGCGCTCCTTCTCCTCCACCTCCGTGATTTTGGGAATATGCTGGGTAACGCCCATGCCCATGCCGGGATTGGTGCCATAGGTGATCATGGGCTCTATGTCGGCGGCGTCGAAGACCAGCTCCCGGTCAAAGACGGCATCCTCGTCGGAATGCAGGGTCCGCCAGTAGGCCAGGGAGGCGTCCCATTCCTGGCCCCGGGGTGCGAACTCCCGTCCGCGGATATAGTCGAAGGTGGTCTCGTCGGGGGCGATCAGTCCCCCGCGGGCCCCCATCTCTATGCTCATGTTGCAGATGGTCATGCGCGCCTCCATGCTGAGGCTGCGGATGGCCTCCCCGGCATATTCCACAAAATAGCCCGTAGCCCCGGATGCGGAGATTTGTGAGATGATATACAGAATAATATCCTTGGACACCACGCCGGGCTTCAACTGCCCGTTCACCACGATGCGCATCTTTTTGGGCTTGTACTGCAGGATGCACTGGGTGGCCAGCACCTGCTCCACCTGGGAGGTGCCTATGCCGAAGGCAATGGCCCCGAAGGCGCCATGGGTGGAGGTATGGCTGTCGCCGCAGACGATGGTCATCCCCGGCAGGGTGATGCCCAGCTCCGGACCGATGACGTGGACGATGCCCTGGTAGGGATGGCCCAGCCCGTACAGGGATATCCCGAACTCCGCACAGTTTTTCGTGAGCATCTCGACCTGGCGGCGGCTGAGCTCCTCGCGGATGGGCAGGTGCTGGTTCAGGGTGGGGACGTTGTGGTCGGCGGTGGCCCAGGTCTTTCCGGGGCGGAACACGGGTATGCCGCGTCGGCGCAGCCCGTCGAAGGCCTGCGGACTGGTGACCTCATGGATGAAGTGGGTGTTGATGTACAACACATCCGGATAACCCTCCTTGCGGTGCACCACGTGGCTGTCCCAGATCTTATCGATGATCGTCTTTCCCATAAGCGGATGATGCAGTGAATTTCCCTCTCAGCCTCAAAAGTATCAGCCCCCGGACTGTTAAATTGGGGTAAATTTGTATTTTTTACGACGGGCAAAACCGTTTATACAATACAAATAATTAGTAATTAATGTTTTAATATAAAAAATTACCGATGCCCAACACCCATGGAGATGCCCTGTTCGTGCTGGTCAAGTCCCTGTCGAAGGCAGAAAAGAGGCAGTTCCGCCTGCACAGCGAGCGCCGGGGGGAGGCCCTCTTCGTGCAGCTGTTCGACGCCCTCGAGGCGCTGCCGGCCTACAGCGAGGCGGCGGTACTGAAAAAGGTGCCGGCGATCAAGAAGCGGCAGCTCTCGAATCTCAAAGCCCACCTGTACCGGCATATCCTGGACACCCTGCGGGCCCTGGACCGGCAAAAGGACATACGGATCATGCTGCGGGAGCAGGTGGACTACGCCCAGGTGCTGTACAACAAGGGGCTATACCAGCAGAGCCTGCGCTGGCTGGCCAAAGCCAAGGCCCTGGCCGGCGAGCACCAGGAGATCGAGCTGCAGATGCAGGTGCTGGAATTCGAGAAGCTGATCGAGGCCCGCCACATCACCCGCAGCATAGAGAACAGGGCCGAGCAGCTGAGCGGAGAGTCGCGCCAGTGCATCGTCCAGCTGACCAGGCTCAGCCACCTGTCCAACCTGGCCCTCAACATGTACGGCATGTACCTCAAGTTGGGGCATGTGCGCAACGAGAAAGAGGCCATCATGCTGCGCAGCTTCTTTGAGCACAACCTGCCGGCCACGGACCTGGGGGCCATGTCCTTTTACGAGAAAGTCAACCTCTACCAGGCCTACTCCTGGCAGGCCTATATCCTCCAGGACTTTTTGCAGTTCTACCGCTACACCCAGAAATGGGTGGACCTCTTCGACGCCTACCCCCTGCAGCGGCGGACGGATCCCGCCCTGTACATCAAGGCCATGAACAACCTGCTGTCCGCGCATTTTTTCAACATGCACTACGAGAAGTTCTGCAGGGACCTGGAGACCCTCGAAACCTTCTGGCATACCCACGAGGCCTCTTTTAACGAGCAGACGCGGACCCTGGCCTTCGTGCACACCTATACGGCCAAGATCAACAAGCATTTCCTGGAAGGTACCTTCAGCGAGGGGCTCAAGCTGGTGGACGAAGTCAACAGGCAGGTGGCCCAGCTGGCCATGCGCATGGACAGCCACCGGGTGCTGGTGTTTTACTACAAGATCGCCTGCCTGTATTTCGGGAGCGGGGACAACAACCACGCGATCACCTACCTGAACAAGATCATTAACCTGAAGATCGGCAGCCTGCGGGCCGACATCCAGTGTTTCGCCCGCATCCTGCACCTCATCGCCCATTACGAGCTCAGGAACTACGACCTGACGGAGTACCTGATCAAGTCCGTCTATCATTTCATCGCCAAGAACCACGACGACAGCCAGGTGATGGCCGAGATCCTGAAGTTCCTGAAGCGCTCGGGACATCTGGGGCCCCGCCAGATCCGGACGGCGTTCCGCCAGCTCAAGGACCGCCTGGAGCTGATCGCCAGGAACCCCTATGAGCGGCGTTCCTTCCTGTACCTGGATATCATCTCCTGGCTGGAAAGCAAGATCAACCGGCGGCCGGTGCAGGAGGTGATCCGCGAAAAATTCCTGCACAAGGTGCCGCGCATCTGAGCGAATGCGCCGCCCTCAGTGGGGACGGCGCAGCTTGTCCCGTATGGCGTCGATGCGGGCGGGGTCATAGGGCTGGTAGGGCGGCAGCCGGCTGCTGGGCAGCCTGGAACTACCGCAGTCCCCTTCCTTCGCGCCCTGCAGCCAGGGCTCTATGTCGCGGATGCGCTGCTCGGTCAGGGTGCGGGCATAGATGGCGGCGCACATGATCCCCATGCTGCCGTAGTAGTTGTGCTCGGGGTACGCGGGGAAGCGCGCCGCCATCTGGGCGTCGCGGTAAGCCTTCCAGGCGGCCTGGGCACGGCTGAACTGCCGCAGGAAGAGGGTGTCCCCGGCATAGAGCTGCCGGATGCGCCCGCAGAGGCTGTCCAGGACCCGGATGGTCATTTTGTCGGCTTCGCCGTACTGGTAGGTCATGTCGGCCTGGGACTGGGCCATGCCGCGCAGGGAGGCGCCCAGCAGCAGCACGAGGATCGTTGTTTTCCACATTGCATAGAGATTGAGAAGATGAGGGTTGGTCTCTCAAGGTAAGGGTAAAGGCCCGGGGCGCCAAATACCCATGGCTCAGAGCGGCAGCATCTGCAGGGCGGCGGCGTCGCCGAAGGCCTGGCGCAGCCGCCCGGGGTCGGTGTCGGTAATAAAGACCTGCCCGAAAGCCGGGCCGCTGATCAGGCCTACCAGCCGGGTGATACGCTCCTGGTCCAGCTTTTCGAAGAGGTCGTCGAGCAGCAGCAGGGGCGGAAAGCCCTTGTGCTCGCGCAGCGTCTCATACTGCGCCAGCTTCAGGGCGAAGAGCACGCTCTTGCGCTGCCCCTGGGAGCCTGTCAGCCGCAGGGGATGGGCATTCAGCAGCAGGCGCAGGTCGTCGCGGTGTATGCCCTGGGTGCTGCGCTGCAGGAGCCGGTCCCGCTCCCGGTGGCGGAGCAACAGCTCCCCGAAGGGGGTCTCCTGCAGGGCGCTGTCATAGGCCAAGCCGATGGCATCCCCGCTGCCGGCGATGGCGGCGTAATGGCGGGAGACGCGGGGCAGGAAATCGTCTAAAAAGGCTTTGCGCCTTTCGAACAGCGGTATGCCGTGCTGCAGCAGCTGCGCGTCGAAGACGTCCAGCAGGGCGGCGGCAGCCTCGCCCCGTTTCAGGCAGCTGTTGCGCTGCTCCAGCACCCGCTGGTAGGCGATGAGGTGATCCAGGTAGCCGGGGTCCAGCTGCGAGAGCAGCATGTCCAGGAAGCGCCGCCGCTGCTCCCCGCCTTCGTTGATCAAGGCGGCGTCGTCCGGGGCGATCATCACGGCGGGAAAACGGCCCAGGTGCCGCGACAGGCGCTCATAGACCTGCCCGTCCACGGAGACCTCCTTGCGCCCGTCGCGGTACACGCAGGTCACCGTGGCCTCCTCCTCGCCCTGCAGGAAGCGGCCGCTGAGGCGGAAGCCGGCCTGCCCCTGCTGCACGTTGAGGGCCTCGCGGCTGTGGAAATAGCTGCGGGTGACGCAGAGGTAGTGGATGGCGTCCAGCAGGTTGGTCTTGCCCACCCCGTTGGGGCCGGTGATGCAGGTGATGCGCCCCGAAAAGTGAAAGTCTCTGCGGGCATAGTTCTTGAACTGCGTCAGCGCTATGTTCTCCAGGTGCAGCAAGGCGGCTGGGTTGGATACAGGGAGGACCGGCGGGTCCCGGAGCGGCAAAGAACGGCTAAAATCCCCAAAGACGCCGCAGCTGCCGCCCCCCGGCGCCGCCGGCAGGGCCGAAGGGCCCGCCCGGCGGGGTTTTGACTATTGACAATTTTCCTGTAGGTTTGCACACAAATTTACACCGACGTGCAGACAAAGTTCTCCAAGGAAACCTATCTATACTGGTATGAATTGATGTTGCTGCTCAGGCGTTTCGAGGAAAAATCGGGGCAACTGTACGGGATGCAGAAGATCAGGGGCTTTTGCCACCTCTATATCGGGCAGGAGGCCATCGCAGCCGGCGCCATGACGGCGACCCTGCCTACGGATAAGTTCATCACCGCCTACCGCGATCATGCCCTGGCCATCGCCAAGGGCATAGACGCCAAGGCCTGCATGGCCGAGCTTTTCGGCAAGGCCACGGGATGCTCCAAGGGCAAGGGGGGCAGCATGCACTTCTTTTCCCGGGAGCACAATTTCTTCGGGGGCCACGGCATCGTAGGCGGCCAGATCGGCGTCGGGGCGGGCATCGCCTTCGCGGAGAAATACCAGCACACCGACAACGTGGTGCTCTGCTTCTTCGGGGACGGCGCGGCCAGGCAGGGGGTGCTCCACGAGACCTTCAACATGGCCATGCTCTGGAAGCTGCCGGTGATCTTCATCTGCGAGAACAACCGCTACGCCATGGGCACCTCCGTGGAGCGGACCTCCAACGTCCTGGATATCTACAAGCTGGCCGACGCCTACGACATGCCCGGCGATTCCATCGACGGCATGAAGTGCGAAGAAGTGCACACCGGCATCGAAAGGGCCGTGAAGCGCGCCCGCCAGGGCGAAGGGCCCACCTTGCTGGAAGTCAAGACCTACCGTTACCGGGGCCACTCCATGAGTGACCCGGCCAAATACCGCACCAAGGAAGAGGTGGAGGAATACCGCCAGCAGGACCCCATCAACGAGGTCCTGGCCGTCATCAAGGAGAACAAGTTCGCCACCGACGAAGAGATCGAAGCCATAGCCGCCAGGGTCAAAGCCCAGATCGACGAAGCCGTGAAGTTCGCTGAAGAGTCCCCCTGGCCGGAGCCGGAGGAACTGCTCAAGGACGTCTACGTGCAGGAGGACTACCCTTTCATTGTGGATTAACCGCATCATAACCCAACCATTCAATGGCAGAGCAAAGGAAAACGGCCAAGGGGCCCAGGCAGGATTTCAATATAGAGCACTCCCTGGGAAAGGCGGAGCTGTTTTACGAGAAGAACGCCCGCACGATCAACATCGTGGGCATCGCCATCATCCTCGTCATCGGGGGATATTTCGGCTATAAATACCTGTACCAGCAGCCCCGGGAGAAAAAGGCCCAGGCCATGATCTTCAAGGCCCAGCAGTATTTCGCCGCCGACTCCTTCCGCCTGGCGCTGAACGGCGACGGCAACAACTACGGATACCTGCAGGTCATCGGGCGCTACGGCAACACCAAGGTCGGTGAACTGGCGCGCTACAGCGCCGGCGTATGCTATGTGCGCATGGGCGAGTTCCAGAAAGGCATAGACTACCTCAAAAAGTTCAACGCGGGCGACAAGATCGTCCAGGCCACAGCCTACGGCCTCATCGGCGACGCCTACATGGAGTTGGGCAATACGGCGCAGGGCATTGCCTTTTACAAAAAAGCCGGATACTACAACGACAACAACGTCATCTCGCCCCTGTACCTGATGCGGGCGGGCCTGGCCCTGGAGAAGCAGGGACAACGTGACCAGGCGGCGGCCCTGTACAAGGAGATCAGGAAAAAATACCCCCTGAGCGCCGAAGGGCGGAATATCGACAAATACCTCGCGCGGCTGGGCATCACCAATTAAGCAGGATCCAAGCCAGCACCCATGTCCAGCCACAACAGCACCTTACTTGACGACAGCGGCATACAGGGCCTCGAGGATGCCGTGGTGGTGATGGTACACACCGAATGGAACGCTTCCTTCGTCGACAGGATGGTAGAAGGCTGCGAGCGCACCCTGCGCCGCTATGGGGTGCAGCACATAGAGAAGCTGCGGGTGCCGGGCTCTTTCGAGCTGCCCTTCGCCTGCCGCCGCAGCTATGAGGCGGCGGCCCGGAAACCGGACGTGCTCATCGCGCTGGGCTGTGTCATCCGCGGCGACACCCCGCATTTCGACTACGTATGCCGCGCCGTCACCGACGGCATCACCCGGCTCAACCTCCAGCTCCCCGTCCCCGTCATCTTCGGCGTGCTCACCGTGGACGATGCCGCACAGGCGGAAGCGCGCCTGGGAGGCGTCCATGGCCACAAGGGCGAGGAGGCCGCACTCACCGCGCTCAAAATGGCCGCGGTCAACCGGGGGCTCGGCTGAGCCTTTCCCGCCGTTTGTTGTTTCGCTGATTTTGCCGTAGGTTTGACCGCCCTTACGGCTGCGGATCATGAATGTGCACTTGTTTATTCCCTGCTTTGTAGATCAGATTTTTCCGGAGACGGCCTTCAATATGGTGAAGGTGCTGGAGAAATTCGGCTGCACCATCCATTACAATGCCGACCAGACCTGCTGCGGCCAGCCGGCGTTCAACGCCGGATACTGGGAGGAGGCCAAATCCGTCGGCCGGAAATTCCTCAAGGACTTCCACACCTACGACTACATCGTGGCGCCCAGCGCCTCCTGCACCGGCTTCGTGCGCAACTACTACGGGCGGCTGTTCGACAACTCCGCCGTGCACAACGAAATGAAGCTGGTGCAAAAAAACCTGTTCGAGTTCACGGAGTTCCTCACCAAGGTGCTGCAGGTCACCGACGTGGGCGCGACCCTGGAGGGTGTGGCCACCTATCACGACTCCTGCGCCGGCCTGCGCGAATGCCACATCAAGACAGAGCCCCGGCGGCTCCTGGAGCAGGTGAAAGGACTCGAGATCCGCGAGATGGAGCAGGTCGAAACCTGCTGCGGCTTCGGCGGCACCTTCGCCGTCAAGTTCGAGTCCATTTCCTCGGGTATGGCCGACCAGAAGATCAACAACGCCCTGGCAACAGGCGCGGACTACATGATCTCCACGGACCTGTCCTGCCTCATGCACATGGACGGCTATATCCGCAAACGGGGACTCCCCATCAAAACGATGCACATCGCCGACGTGCTGGCCAGCGGCTGGTAGCGGCGTTCAAATACCCAGACCATGGCCAAGTCATCCAAAACAGGCGGTTCGCCGGCTCCTGCCCCCCAGGGGAAGCGCTACTGGCTCGTCAAGTCCGAACCTTTTAAATATTCCTGGGACCAGTTCGTCAAGGACGGCTCCACCTGCTGGGACGGCGTCCGCAACAATGCTGCGCGCCTGCACCTCAAGGCGATGCAGAAGGGCGACCAGGTATTTTTTTACCACAGCAACGAAGGGCTGGAGATCGTGGGCATCGCCAAGGTGACCCGCACCCACTACCCCGACCCCACCTCCCCGGACCCGGCCTGGGTGGCCGTGGACCTGCAGCCCGTGAAACCGCTGCGCAACCCCGTTTCCCTGTCCCGCATGAAGGCGGACAAGCGGCTGGCCGGCATGGCGCTGATCCGCATCGGGCGCCTCTCGGTGAGCCCGGTCACGCCGGAAGAATATGCCGTGATCATGGAGCTGGCCTCCTCCCCCGACTAAACGCTTTTTTTCCATGGCGAAACCCACGCTCACCGTGCTCAGCGGCGCAGGGATCAGCGCCGAGAGCGGCCTGCGGACCTTCCGCGACAGCGGAGGCCTCTGGGAAGGCTATGAGGTCAGCCGCGTGGCCTCGCCGGAGGGCTGGGAAGAAAACCCCGCTCTGGTGCTGGATTTCTACAACCAGCGGCGCCGCGATGTGCTGGCGGCGGCGCCCAACGCCGCCCATGAAGCGCTGGCCCGCCTGGAAGCGACCTACGAGGTCACCATCATCACCCAGAACATCGACGACCTGCACGAGCGCGCCGGCTCCAGCCGCGTGATCCACCTGCACGGCGAAATCCTCAAGATGCGGGGCTGCGCCGACCCCTACCGCCTGTACCCGGTACGGGAAGATATCCGCCCCGGCGACCTCGCCGAGGACGGCACCCAGCTGAGGCCGCATGTGGTGTGGTTCGGGGAGGCCGTCCCCCTCATGGAGAAGGCCGCGCAATGCTTCGCCAGGGCCGAAAGGGTGCTGGTCATCGGCACCTCGCTCAACGTATATCCCGCCGCCGGCCTGCTGAACTTCGCGCCACACGGCGCCGTCAAATATGTGATTGATAAAAAGACCCCTCCCCTGCAGGGCTATGAGGGCCTGGTCCGGATAGCACAGCCCGCCACCGAAGGGATGCGCCGCCTCTTCGCGCACCTGATGGAAGGCGCCCCCCTCTAAGGGTCAGGGGCTGAACGATTCCTCGAAGCGTATGCCGTATTCTTCCAGCTCTTTGAGCACCGGCTTGTAGATCTCCGGGGCCACGGGGATGTGAAGGCCCCGCAAAGAGACCTTGTCCGCCAGCAGCAGCCGCGCCAGGATGCCGGGGGGCAGGCCCACCGTGCGGGCGATGGCGGTATGGAGGTTGTCTTCCCCCACGACGATCAGGTAGCTTTTGACGGTGGTGTCTATGCCGTGCTGGCGGAAGGCCACCTCATGCATCATGACGATCATGTCATGATCTTCGGGCTGCAGGATCAGGCGCTCGGCGAGCAAGCGCTCCAGGACGGCGGCATTGCTGGGCTGCCCCGGCGGCAGCTCCTCGGCGCTGAGCAGACCCAGGAAGGCCAGCTGCTGCATGAGGGCGCTCTCCGGTTCGGTCTGCAGGAAGGACGCCAGCGCCGCCGCGGGATCCCGGTGGTCGCCGGGGACAGCCTGCAGGGCCCAGTCGCGGTACGAGAGCCGCCCCGGCGGCGGCGGGGTGTCCGCGGTGAGGCCCAGGGACACCAGGGCCTGCCAGCCCTCGCAAAAGGGCGGGAAGCGCAGGGTGGCCCGCAGGATGGTGGGCACCTCGTCAATGCGGTACAGGGAGGCATACTGCAGGGAGTCCCGGTTGGGATAATAGGCGACCTTGCCCAGGCGGGGCACATCCACCATGCGGTAAGCCCCGAAAAGGCGCTCATAGGGCAATTCCACCGTCCGGCCCTTCTCCCGGTACAGGGCGCCGCCTTTGCCCGCATGCACCACGGCTGCGGGATTCCAGCTGATCTTGTATTGCCAGGGGTTGTCGTTGCTCGCCGGGGTGACCAGGGCGCCGCAGAAACCCCGGAAAGACAGGATATCCCCGCCCTTGCGGCGGATGCTGTCCAGCATGCTCATGGCGCCCATGTGGTCTATGCCCGGGTCCAGGCCCATCTCTCCCATGAACAGAATGCCCGCCTGCTCGATCTCGGGCGCCAGGTGCAGGGCGGCCGGCAGCAGCGAGATGACCACGTCGGCCTCGGCGATCTGCCGGCCGCGGGCTTCATCGTTGCGGATATCGAAGGAAAGGGCCTGGGCGAAAGGTACTCCGCCGGTCTTGGACCGGGCCAGCAACAGGTCTGCGTCTACTACGGTCACCTGCCACCGGCCCTTGGGCGCCCAGGCGATCAGGTACTCGATCAGGCTGGTAGCGGATTTGCCCGCCCCAAACAACAAGACGTTTTTCATAAGGCCTGTAGCGGCTATTGGGCTGGTCAATAGCGGTTTTTCATCGGTCATCGCCCGGGCGGGAACCCCGTCCCGAACGGTGACATAAAGGAATAAAAAATCCCCTTAATTCGCTAAAAAAATATCCGCAAATGGCCATGCACGGGCTTTTTTGCTGCCCCCAAAATCCGTATCTTTGTGGGGTTCGTCTTACCCGGGAACCCGCAAATTTTTAAGCCAATCTGATGGAGGAAAACAACCAGGAAAACCAGCCCCAGGAGGGCCGGATCATTCAGATCAACATTGAGGAGCAGATGAAGACGGCCTACATTGACTATTCCATGTCAGTGATCGTGGGCCGTGCCCTTCCCGACGTCCGGGACGGGCTCAAACCGGTGCACCGCCGGGTGCTGTTTGCCATGCAGGAGCTGGGGCTGGCCCACAACAAGGCCACGAAAAAATCCGCCCGCGTCGTCTGCGAGGTGCTGGGCAAGTACCACCCCCATGGCGACGCTTCGGTATATGACGCCATGGTGCGCATGGCCCAGCCCTGGAGCATGCGCTACATGCTGGTGAACGGCCAGGGCAACTTCGGCTCCCAGGACGGGGACGGCCCCGCCGCCATGCGGTATACGGAGGCCCGGCTCACAGAGCTGGCCGA
>CBINPH010000052.1:0-12598 GCA_966252445.1 uncultured Chitinophagaceae bacterium
ATGAGAAACAACAGGGAAAGATTGACCCACAAGTGCGTATATATCCCTACGAAGCACCAGGCAATGAAACAGCCCAGGTACAAGGGCGCACAGATGGCGATGATGGTCTTGTTGGAATACCGGTCAGAAAAAGTGCCCCAGAGCCGCAGCGTCAGCACGCTGCCAAGCTGGCTGATGATCCCCAATGCGACAACATAGATCAGGGGTATACCCAGGCTCTTCAATAAAAAGACCGTGAAAAAGGGCGTCGCCAGGTTGACCGCGAAAACCCAGGCAGAATTGAAGGCCATCAGGCGCCGGAAGTTGGGGTCTTTGAGGGGGTGCCGAAGCAGCCGGAACAGGTTTTCATGCAAAGGCTGCCCCCGGGGCTCCGGGACACGGGAGAGGATATAGGCGCCGGTGACGCCCACCAGCCCCCCCAGGGCAAACATGCAGGCATAAGCGGTCAGCTGGTGGTCCGGATAGTGGTCTTCAATATAATCCAGGAGCAGGGCCAGGGAGATGGAAAGGACAATGTTCAGGGTCTGCATGAGGCGGCTCCTCCGGGCGAAATAATGCCCCAGGATCTTTTCGGGAATCAGGTCTTTCATCCAGGAGTTCCAGCTCGGCCCGGAAATAGAGCCGAACAAGTAGAAGAAACAAAGAATGAAAATCAGGGTCCCTATGGAGATGTCGCCAGGGAAGACGAGCAAAAGCAGGCCGATAATGATCAGGGGTATCCGGGCCAGCGTGCTGCATATCACGGAAATGGCCCGGCGGTTGTTGTAGCGCTGCACCAGCCCTATGGAGATCAGCTGAAAAACATTCGTCAGGGTAGGCAGGGCAGCCAAAAAGCCGATCTGAAAATTGTTGGCCCCCAGCAGCAGGGCCAGGGCCAACAGGAAGGCACCTCCCGTCAGCGCGGTCATCGCCTCGGAGGCCATGCCGTCGCCGATGCCCGCCTTCAGTCCCTGCTGCACGTCGGCCTCGGTTAGTTCCGTCTTGGGTGTCAGTTTCATGAATATCGGCTTCCCGGGCATCCGGGCCTTCATCATCAACAAGGGCCGCAGTGGGATTGTTGGACGACTCCGAGCGCCAGTCGGTGATGGCCGGGCATGACCTTCGTGGGGCAGCGCGGCCACCGGACACCTTTCTTCGGCAGGCGGACAGGCCGGACACGTACAAAATTTTGGCTAATCCGCCGGCAAAAGCTATTATTGACCTCCGTTGCCGCCCGGCAGGGCATGGATCAGCGGAAATCATGCCCGGAATGGAATACGCCATAGTAGATATCGAGACCACAGGAGGGTATGCCTCCGGAAGCGGCATCACCGAGATTGCCATCGTGGTGCACGACGGCCGGGCTGTCGTGGACCGCTTTGAAACGCTGGTTCATCCGGGTTACCATATTCCCTTGCATATCCAAACCCTGACCGGCATCACCAACGACATGGTAGCCAACAGCCCCAGCTTTGCCGAGCTGGCCCCCCAAATCCACGACTGGTTAAAAGACCGGGTCTTCGTGGCTCACAATGTCAATTTCGATCTGTCCTTTCTCACCCATTATTTCCAGCTGGAAGGCCTGGATTTCCGTCCAGCCAAGCTGTGTACTGTACGCCTGAGCCGCAGAATCTGGCCCGGCTTAGCCTCTTACAGCCTGGGCAATCTCTGCCGCACGCTGGAGATTCCCCTCCACAACCGGCATCGGGCTGCAGGGGACGCAGAAGCGACAGCAATTCTGTTCTCGCGGTTGCTCGCGGAGGACCGTGAGGGTATCATTCCCAAGATGCTGAAGCGCCGTGCGCCTGAGCGGCAACTACCACCCAACCTGCCCCGCGAAGCGGTGGATACGCTGCCGCACAAACCCGGCGTCTACTATTTCCTGGATCGGGCAGGGAAGGTGCTCTATGTAGGCAAGGCCAAAGACCTGCACAAACGGGTGACCTCCCATTTTTCCGGGCACAGTCCCTTGCCGCAGCGCCAGCAGTTTCTCCGGCATATTTACAGCCTGCGGCATGAGACATGCGGCTCCGAACTCATGGCCTTTCTGCTGGAGGCTGTGGAAATCCGGCGTTTGTGGCCGCCCTACAACCGGGCCATGAAACGTTTCGAGCCTCGTTTCGGGCTTCATGTCTACGAAGATCAGGAAGGCTATCAGCGCCTGGCGATAGGGCGCCTGCAACGCCACAGACCAGGCATCCATGTCTTTTACTGGGAACTGGATGGCGTGAATCTTCTGCACAAGCTGGCGCGTGCTTTCGGGCTCTGCCCCCAGATGTGTTCGCTGGGTCCATGTCCCGATGACTGTTCCTGCCGGGAGGACGGGAAACGGCTGCCGCCCGACCTGTACAATGCACGGGTCAACGCTGCACTCAGGGATTTAGATGAGCGGCTGCCCACCTACGCCGTCCTGGATGAGGGTCGCCATGCTGAGGAGCGCAGTTGTATTTGGATAGAGAAAGGGCGTTTTTACGGGATGGGGTACATCAGCCGCCATACGGATCTGCAAGACCCCCTGGACGTCCGTGGCCTCCTGACGCCTTACGAGGGAAATCACTATATGATGCAACTGGTGCAGGCCTATGCAGAAAAAAACCCGCAGAAGGTCCTTCGCATCGCCCCGCTGGCCGCTACGGCGTCTGCACCGCATTGAAATCCGTTCTGGCAGCGGGCTCCTTGGCCAGGAAGTCGACACCCCGGGCCTCCGGCCCGCAGAGCACGACTATGGCGCCAACGACCAGCACCCCGCCGGCCAATATCCCCATGGAGGCGGCGTAGGAGAGGTGCTGAGCCAGCAGGGCCTCCACATAGGCGATGGAAGATGCAATCAATACCCCCAGCTGGTAGGCGAAGCCGGGAAAAAATCCACGGAGCATGCCTGGCGAAAGCTCGTTGATATGTGCGGGAATGATGCCCCAAGCGCCCTGCACCATGAACTGCATGCCGAAAGCGCCCGCGGCAATGAGAAAGAGGCCTCCGTTGTGCAACCACAACGGGATCAGGAAGATGGCCAGTACGATAGCTACCACCATCATCCGCTTCCGGCCCCATAGATCAGAGAAATGGCCGAAGAAAAGTCCCCCGACAATGGCGCCCACCATGGAAATCATGGTGATGACGGCGGTACGCTCGGGGCTGAACTGCCTTTGCTGCTGCAGGAAAGTAGGATACAGATCCTGCGTGCCATGGGAAATAAAGTTCATCATGGACATGAGCAGGACCAGGTATAAAAAGAGCTTCCAGTGCTTTTTGACTGCCCTTCCGTAGTGTCGCCAGTCCGTGGTGCGCGAGGCCTTCCACACTTCTGTCTCCTCCACCCGGCTGCGGATAAAGAGCGTGAGCAAGGCCGGTAAGCCGCCTATAAAAAACATCATCCGCCATCCCATATGGGGGAAAACGAGGTAATAGGCCGCGGCCGCCAGGAGGAATCCCAGGGCGTACCCTTCCTGGAGCAGCCCGGATAAGATGCCCCTGCGCCGGGCGGCCACGGATTCCATCACCAGCGAGGCGCCTACGCCCCATTCTCCGCCCATGCCTATGCCATACAACAGGCGCAGGGCCAGAAATATCCCGTAGTTCGGTGCCAAACCCGATAGAACCTCGATCAGCGAATAAAAGACGATGCTGATCATGAGCGGCCCTTTCCGCCCGTAGCGGTCTGCCATCAACCCGAAGATCAGGGCGCCGACCGGGCGCATCGCCAAGCTGGCCGTGAGGGTCAGGGCCATTTCGGGTATCGATTTCCCGAATTCCTGACCCACGGTACCCAGGATAAAGGTCAAACTGAAAAAGTCAAAAGCATCAAGCGTCCAGCCGAGAAAGCCAGCCATCACGGCGTTGCGCTGGTTCCGGCGCTTCAGCCGGTCGGAAGTAGCAGTCATGGTGCGGGTATAGGTTAGCAAGACAAAAACAATCCTTTGCAGGGATAAATGTAAACATTTGGTCAAGAAATTTACATGTCCCTGCAGCCGCCCCTGCACAAAGCAGGGAGCAAGCCAGAGTCTTATACCCCCATGAAAATGAAAAGGCTCCCGGTAAAAGGAGCCTCTAATACATGTTTGGTCGACGTGGAGTTGCCGAAATGGGCGCGTGGTTTATCGGGATGAACCGTGCCTGCACAGCGGATGGCTTGCCGTTGCGTCATTCACCCTTCCTCCTGCTCTTCCGGGATAGTACCCGAAGTAAGCGGTCAGCTGCATCGCCGTACAGGCTACGGATCATCACCCGTCTCGTTAATCCTCTTCTTGACTCGCCGCCGTATTGACATGGGACTCGGCGATCATGGTAAGTTTTTCGTCCGCGGCTTTTTCTTCCTGGATGGTTTCTTTCAGCACAGACGCCACGTCGTTGAGGCCCAGGGTCTTGGCCAGGGTAATGAGGCCGCCATAGGTGGCGATCTCATAGTGTTCCGCCTTCTGGCCGGCCAGGATGAGGCCCACGTCGCGTGTCATCGTATCCGCCTTGGTGTCCGAAATAATGCTTTCGGCTTCTTTGATGATGCCTTCCATCGCGTCGCATTTCTTGGCCGAGGCCTTTTTCCCGAGCATCTCAAAGACTTCCTCCAGGCGGGTGACGTGCTCCTCTGTTTCCGAGAGATGGCTGGAAAAAGCTTCCGACAACTCTTCGGTGGTGGCATTTTTTACCATTTTGGGCAGGGCCTTCACCAGGTGCTTTTCCGCCCAATAAATGTCTTTCAGTTCGTCTTCGAAGAATTCCATAAGCATAGAGTCTTCGACAGATCCGTTGTGTTTGCGTTCCATAGAGATCGTTTTAGTGGTGAATCATTTAATGGTGAATCAGGTGTATATGCTTTTCTAAAAAATCCATGCCAGAAGAAAAATGCCGCCGGTGGCGGCTTTTCGGCCGGGAACGGGCGGAAAGTCGGACCACAGGTTGGGGAATTAGGGGAAAAGGTTGCGCAAGGATGTTGATGCCATGATGTGGTGTCCGGGGGCCTGTAACCGCGGGGGAAGGTGGCGGTGCGCCGCAGAAAAGAATGGTACGGATTTTGAAAATTTACCGCTGCAAAGCGCAGTACAATACTTTCCGGACCATGAGCAAGACCCCACAGAAAAAAGCCTTACGACCTGCCCAGCGTCAATCGAAGCAGCCGGGCAAGCAGTCACCCATGTCACCCGAGCCGCAATCCCATAAAAAGGAGACCACCACGCCGGAGAAAAAGCAATTGCAGGACCAAGTGGCGATCATCACGGGCGGAGACAGCGGCATAGGACGCGCAGTCGCCGTCGCCTTCGCCGCCGAAGGGGCCGATGTCGTCATTGCGTACCTCAACGAGCGGGAAGATGCCGAGGAAACGGCCCGCCTGGTTGCCGAAAAGGGCAGGATGGCGCTGTGCATCGCCGGCGATATCAGCAAGCCGGCCCACTGCAAGCGAATTGTAGAAAAAGCCCTCAAAGCCTTCGGACGGATCGATATACTGGTGAACAATGCCGGCGTGCAGTATCCCCAAAAAAGCCTGGAGGACATCACCCCCGCGCAGCTGAAGAAGACCTTCGACGTGAACATCTTTGCGCAGTTCTTCCTGACGCAGGCGGCGCTTCCTCATCTGAAAAAAGGCGCACGCATCATCAATACGACCTCCGTGACTGCTTATCGTGGCAGCCCTCATTTGCTGGATTACTCTTCGACCAAAGGAGCCATCGTTTCCTTTACCCGGTCATTGTCCGGCAACCTCGCCGACCGGGGCATAAGGGTAAATGCGGTAGCGCCCGGACCCATTTGGACGCCGCTTATTCCGGCCACTTTCCCGCCGGCAAAAGTAAAGACCTTCGGCTCGGACGTGCCCATGAAAAGGGCAGGAGAGCCCGCCGAAGCAGCCGCATGTTTTGTGTTCCTGGCGTCGGGGGCATCCAGCTATCTGACGGGTCAGGTGCTGCATCCCAATGGTGGAGAGATCGTCAATGCCTGACCGGGAGACAAAAAACGCAGGACCATGGGGCTGCTGGTCACGATGAGGACGCCCGGATATGGATTAAAACAACGCCCATGAAGGCCTTCTCCGTCCGGGGGCTTTGGCAGGTTTTAAAAATGACCTTCCAGGATTTTTCCCGGAACAACATTACCAAATTAAGCGCCTCCCTGGCGTATTATACGATATTTTCCCTGCCGGGTATGATGATCGTCATTATCACCATACTGGATGCTATCTACGGAACGGAAGCTATAGAAGGGACCATCCGGGAAAATATCAGTTCTCTGGTGGGCACCCAGGCTGCCCAATACATCCAGGAAATCATCAGAAATGCGACGGTGTCGGGGCAAACCTCTTGGGCTGCCGTCATTGGCACGGCGACGCTCCTTTTTGGAGCCACCAAGATGTTTGGCGAGATCCAGGATTCCATCAACCTGATCTGGAACCTTCGGGCCAAGCCCAAGCGGGGCTGGCTCCGGCTGATCCTGAACAGGTTGATCTCTTTTTCCATGGTCATCACCTTAAGTTTCCTGCTGCTGGTCTCTTTTATGGTCAGCGGGGCGATCCTGGTGCTCAGCCAGCGCCTGGCCGCTCACTTCCCTCAGGCCACCGTCCTGCTCTTGTCGGTGTTCAACCAATTGTTGTCTTTCGTCATCACGGGCATGCTCTTTGCCATACTCTTCAAGGTACTGCCTGATGCCTTTATCCGCTGGAAAGACGTGGCGGTAGGTGCCATCGTGACCACCATCCTGTTCATGGCGGGCAAGTTCGCCATAGGCCTCTACCTGGAGAAAAGCGATATAAAAAGCACCTATGGCGCTGCAGGATCCATCGTTGTGCTGCTGTTGTGGATATACTACTCGGCTGTCATCCTGTATTTCGGTGCCGCCTTCACCAAGGAATTCGCCCAGCATTTTGGCGCGCGGATATATCCTTCCAATGCCGTATGGATCAAAGAAGTGGAAATCGACAATGATCAGCCCTTGCAGGAAATGGCCAGCCACCTCAAAAAAAAGAGCTGACCCCGGCAAGCGGTTTACCTCCTGGCGATGCGGTACAGCTTGCCTCCGTCCGTGATGGCATACAGGGCGCCGTCGGCACCCTGGGTGAGCGCCCGGAACCGCTCGTTCCGGTGTTCCAGGAGCCGTTCCTCGCCGACGACCTTGTTCCGGCGTATGGCCAGGCGGGCGATATGAGATCCGCTCAGGCAGGCGACGAAAAGATTCCCTTTCCATTCCGGAATGCGGTTGCTGTTGTAAAACGCAATACCCGAGGGGGACACGCTGGGCTCCCAGTAGTATACCGGTTGTTCCATGCCGGCTTTCTGCTGGATGCCGTCTCCGACCGCCTCACCGCTATACTCAATACCGTAGGTGATCACGGGCCAGCCGTAGTTCTTTCCCGCGCGGATGATGTTGATCTCGTCTCCGCCCCGGGGACCGAACTCCGCTTCCCAAATCTCGTTGGTTTGGGGGTTCCAGGCCATCCCTTCCGGGTTCCTGAATCCATAGGCAAAGATTTCCGGCCGGGCGTTCGCCGTATGGGCGAATGGCCCACCCGGAACTGGCTTGCCATCCGGCGTAATGTGGATGACCTTTCCCAGGGAAGAATTCAGTTGCTGCGCCTGCACCCTGATCTCCTTGGCAGAACGCTCACCGGTGCTGACAAACAAATTGCCGTGTTTGTCAAAAAGGATTCTTGAGCCATATTGCAGCCGTCCCTTATACGCCGGGGTTGCCCGGTAGATAACCCTGGGATTCTCCACACGGGTTTCATCGTCGGAAAGCCGGCCTTTGGCTACGGCCAACAGAGCCCCATCGGGAGTCTCCTCGGCGTAATCCCAGTAGATCATCCGGTTCTTGCTGAAAGCCGGATCAATGTTGACATCCAGCAGGCCACCCTGTCCGGCGGCGACCACATCAGGTAATCCGCTGATCCTTTTGATTTGCCGGCCGTCGGTGGTCTCGATGCGCATGCTGCCTTTCTTCTCTGTGATCAACAAGCGCCCGTCGGGGAGGCTGCAGATGCCCCAGGGACTTTTCAGCGAACTGTCGACGACGGTAATCGACAGCGGCGTCTGTGTCTTCATACCGGGGACGCGCGTCTGACCGGAAAAGGCCGGAGGATATCCTTTGTTGGGGCTTCTTGTTTCTACGGGAGGCAGGGAGTCAATTTCCGGATGAACGGCGACGGCCCCGCGGGTATGCCCCAGCGCAGCGCCATGAAAAGCAGCCAGGGTCAGGCAAAAGGAGATCAATTTTGCACGCGACATAAGTGTATTTTGAACGAAAATTAGCAAAAAAAGCCTGGCCTGCACCTAAAATTTGATCAGCGGAGGTCTGCGCTGCTCCGGCCACCCGCAGGCTTATCCAGGGCCCTTCCCGGAGACCGGGTCAATATCCACCGGACTGGCGCACAGCCGGAGCCGACGGCATCACATGAAAAATTGTTCCATCGCCACCTGGTCATTTTTTACCTGATAGACACAGAGTTCGCTAACCCTTTCCCGTTCTTTTCCTTTCATGCGGAGATCCATCTCCAGCACAAAGGCAAAGCTGTGTCCGCAAATCAGGGGGTCAGAAACCGTGCATCCGAAGGATTCTTCGACCATGCTGTTGAACAGCCGGCCTTTTTGCATGATGGCATCCTTGCCGCGGGTTTCTTTCTCGAAACCGGGCATGGCTTCAGGTTCTATGCTGATGGCATCATCCGCATAGAGTTCTTGATGGGCCGTTTCGAAACGGCCTTCCCGGCAAAGATCCGCCAGGCGTTCGGCAATTTGTGCAGTGGTCATGGTTGGTCATTTTACCCTGAAGGTACACATTCCCGGCCGGACCGAGGCTTTCCGGTCCGGCACCCGCCTACCCAGCCCTTCAAGCGCCGGCAACGTACGGGGCGCTCACCCCTGGCCGCCCAGCGTTCCACGGATTTATTCGCAAATGGCTTCGATAATCAACCACGTCTCCATATATTCACCCCTTATACTAACCCTGGTAGCCGGCGCTGCAAATATGGCGCGGGCGTATTTTTCAAATCAATTTCTATCTTGAGCGAATGAAACAGATCCTTCACGGCCCTTTTGCAGCAGGATATGTCATGATTTTTTTTTGCGGTGTGTTGAGCGCCGCACAGGCATTCGCACAGCAGGTAAAGCCACCGGTCATTCCTGTGGGGCTGGATGCTTACCGGCACTGGGAGCGGTGGCCCATGCAACGAATAGGAGACAGGGCGTATATGCGCTCCACCTATGACCGGCGTGGAGGCAATGAAGGTGCCGACGCCAGCCATTTTCTGTACATGAAAGGAGAGAAGGAGAATGTCACCCTGGATGTAGAAGGAAAAGGTATCCTGTATTTTGTCCGGACCAATCACTGGCACGGCAGCCCCTGGCAGTTCAGCATAGACCACCATGACTTTACCGTTAGGGAGACCGCCACGGCTGACCCGGTCAATGCGATAAAGAAATTCAACAATACAGCGTTTTTGCCTGCCGGGGCCTTTCCACCCCCGCTGGCATACACCTGGAGCCAGACCAAAGGCGCGGACCTCAGCTGGGTGCCCATGGGTTTCAGCAAATCACTGCAAATCGCCTATGGACGAACCCATTATGGCACTGGCTATTATATTTATCACCTCTATGCCACAGAAAACCTGTCACATCCCATCAGGAACTGGCGCCCTGCGGATGCACCGGACCCGGCAGTATTGGCGCTCCTCAACCGGGCAGGAACTGACATCGCTCCGCGCAATATAGCCAGGGACTCAGGCACCCTCATCCTGGACAGGAAGACCAAGACATTGGCCGTCCTGCGCACGGGTCCGTCTGTTATACGGGCTTTTAAGATAACAGTGCCGATGCGCAAGGCCATGGCTTTGGAACGAATGCGTCTGCAAATGACCTGGGATGGCCGCTCCGCCCCGTCGGTAGATGCGCCCCTGTGCCTCTTTTTTGGTGCAGGGACCTTGTACAACAGGGACCGCCGCGATTTTTTGGTAAAAGCCTTCCCCGTCAACATCAGGTTCGACTATCCGGACCAAAAAGTGACTCTCAGTTGCTATTTTCCCATGCCTTTCTTCCGATCAGCCCGGATCAGCCTCAGCGACCTCCCGGAAGATGGCACAGAAATAGGATATGAAATCCGTTATGAGCCCTTCGAGGGCCAACCTTCCCAAAGCAGCTACTTCCACGTCACGTACCACGATCATCCCCAACCGGAGCCGGGAAAAGATCTTACCCTGCTGGATACCGAAGGGATCGAAAATGCAAGACAGTGGTCAGGCAGCTTCGTCGGCACCTCGTTTATCTTTTCCCATAGGGCCGTGCTCAACACCCTGGAGGGTGACCCGAGATTCTTCTTTGACAACAGCCAGACACCGCAGGCATACGGCACCGGCACCGAGGAGTGGGGCGGTGGCGGTGACTATTGGGGCGGAGAAAACATGACCCTGCCATTCGCCGGGCATCCTTGTGGGGCAAGGAGCATGAAATTGGCCAGGAATCCCAGGGATCAGATCGAATCAGCCTACCGCTTTCTGTTGACGGACCTGATGCCCTTCGGCAACAGAGCCCTTATCCGCATGGAGCACGGCGGCGAGAATCTGTCTTCAGAGCATTACGAGACACTGGCGTACTGGTATGGGCTTCCTGCGCCGGCACTTGTCGAAACAGACTACCTGGATGTGGGCGACAGCGCCAGCGAAGCCGCCCACACCTATGCCTCACCCGGCGCTTCCGCCATACAAACCCTGCAATCCCGCTATGAATGGGGTATCGACACGTTGCCAGCCCGGCCCTGGGGCCTGGATCCCCGGAAAACCCCGGGACTCCTTCCCGGTAAGGAGGTGTATCCTACGCAACAGGAAAATGGCCGATTCACGCGGGGAAGCTCCGAGTTTACCATCACGGTGGACCCCCATAACGAGGGCGTACTGCTGCGCAGGACGCTCGACTACCAGTTTCCCAACCAAAAGGCGCTGGTCTATGTCCGATCGGGAAAACACCGGTCCGGCCGTTGGAAACCAGCAGGCGCCTGGTATCTCGCGGGTTCCAATACCTGTGTATATTCCAATCCCAAAGGCGAAACCGATGAACGGCAATATACCGTCGAAACGTCAAACAGGAGGCTTCGTGATGACGAGTTCATGCTTCCTGCCCGTTTAACCAGGCACCAGGCTCAGCTGCAAATTAAACTGGTGTATGTGCCGGTGGACACGGAACTCTATCCCGGGCATCCCTACCCGGTGCGCAGCGCATGGAGCGAACTCGGATACCATGTCTACAGCTACATCATGCCCCATTTTAGCGCACCCTAACCTGCAATATCGATTCCTTAAGGGTAATGGTCAGCAGCCGCCCGCGTGTCAGGCGTCAGGCACCTCCGGCTCAACAAGCCGGGTCAGTTTATCCAGGGAATCCTGCCAGCCCAAATAGCACATCTCCGCCGGTATCTGCACAGGGATGCCCTCTTGGGTAATTTTTATTTCTGTACCCGCTATGGTCTTACGCAACGATACCGTGGTGGTCATTTCGCCTGGCAAATTCGGATCGTCAAATTGATCGACATATTTCAGATACTCATTGGGCTTGAGTTCCAGGTATTTGCCGCCGAAAGAGTGGCTATTCCCTGTTGAAAAATTGTGAAAGGACATCTTAAATGAACCGCCTACCTTCGCCGTCATTTCATGGACGGTACAAAGATATCCGTAAGGCGGTAGCCAGGCGGCAATGGCCGTAGGCTCTGTAAATGCACGATATACTTTCTCGGGGGATGTCTTAAGCATCCGATGCAAAGAAACACTGTTGGCAGACATAATAGCTAATTTTTTAACCCTACTCATATGGCTTTTCGGTACCGCCCGTTTTTTGTGGTCGCTGCTCCACGTATGCAAACAATCGTGAAAAGATGGTTCATTGACGTCAACAGAGCAAAGGTGACAGAAAATTTCGATCTTTATGGTGGTTACATACGACATTGTAGAAGGCTATTTGCGACCGGTGTCAGAGCCGGATGTGCATAGAAAGGACAAAGCAAATATGGCCTATATCAATCTATAGGCTGGCCATTCCCCTCCATGCGTGATGTGGCCCGCTGACCAGGAATACATGTTAACACCAGTAAAAGCGAGCTGATTTTAAACAACACTTTTGGATTTCACCTTACTTTTTTTCATTCTGCTGATCAGCTTCACCGCCACGCTGGTCCGGTCAACAGTCGGCTTTGGGGAGTCTTTGATTGCGGTCCCGCTTTTCATGCTTTTCCTTCCTGTTGAAACCGCCGTCCCCCTGTCTGTGCTCATATCCCTGATCGTCGCGTTGGTAGTTGTCGTCCAGGATCGAAAAAAGATCCATTTGAAAAGTGCCAGGTGGCTCATCTTATCAGCCCTACCGGGAATACCGCTAGGTTTGTTACTGCTCACCTACGGAAGCGATTCTTTGGTTAAAATGTGCCTGGGCATACTCATCGTGCTGTATGCCGCTTATTCTCTGTGGGTAAAGCCAGTTCGCCATGTAAGCCATGACCACAAGGGCTGGCTCCTTGCCTGCGGATTCTTGTCTGGCATACTGGGGGGAGCTTATGGCCTCAACGGGCCTCCGCTGGTTGTATATGGCCACCTGAGACGGTGGAGCGCCAAGCATTTCAGGGCCACCTTGCAGGCATATTTTCTCCCCGCAAGCCTCGCCGCCTT
>CBINPH010000053.1:0-12250 GCA_966252445.1 uncultured Chitinophagaceae bacterium
CCGCCGGTGCCTTCGCCGAGGATGCCGCGGATCCGGTCGGCGTCCAGGAACTCCTTGTTCTCGTCGCTGATGTGCAGCACCACCTCGGTGCCGCGGTCGGCTTTCTCCGTCTCTTCCAGCACGTACTCAGGGCTGCCGTCGCACTCCCAGCGCACGGCCGGGACATCCTGCCAGGAACGGGTGCTGATCTCTACCCTGTCGCTCACCATGAACGCCGAATAAAAGCCCAGCCCGAAATGGCCGATCAGGGCCGAGGGGTTCTGGCCCTTGTATTTTTCCAGGAAGGCCTCGGCGCTGGAAAAAGCCACCTGGTTGATGTACTGGTCCACCTCGGCCGCCGTCATGCCCACCCCCCGGTCGGCAATGGTGAGGGTGCCCTGCTCCTTGTCCAGGCGCACCTCCACCCGCAGCTCGCCCAGGGCACCCTTGAACTCGCCGCTGCCCTCCAGCGTCTTCAGCTTCTGGCTGGCATCCACGGCGTTGCTGACCAGCTCCCGGAGGAAAATCTCGTGATCGGAATAGAGGAATTTCTTAATGATGGGGAAAATATTCTCAGTCTGTACGCGGATGGCTCCTTTTTGCATGGCGGTATGGGTTTGTTTTTTTGTACCGGCTGGCGGTGTCAAAGTCTGTGCCAGCGCGGGCTGCGCTGACAGAATGACAAGTCCGGCCTCACATGAGGGATTTTCTTTATCGGATGAAGGTAATCAAATAATTTGCCTACCTTTGCAGCCTTATTTTTTATGCCACCATAAACCAAACAGGGAATTTATGAATGATTACGAATTGATGGTGATCCTTACCCCTGTGCTTTCTGAGGAGGAATATCGTGCCGCCCAGAAAAAGTACACCGATTTCATCAAGGAAAACGGTGGACAAATCACGCACAGCCATCCCTGGGGACTGAGATCACTGGCGTATCCCATCCGGAAGAAGACCACCGGTCTTTACTGGGTGCTGGAGTATCAGGCGCCATCCGACTTCAATGACAAGCTGAAGATCCAGCTTGGCCGGGACGAATCCATTATGCGGCAGATGATTTCACGGCTGGACAAGTATGCCGTGAAGTACAATGCGAAGAAACGCAGCGGTGTCAAAGCCGACGAACCCAAAACCGTAGAAGCTTAAGCCATGGCCAAACAAGAGATCAAGTACCTCACATCCACGCGGGTACAGAAGCGCCCCAAGAAGTACTGCCGCTTCAAGAAGCTGGGGATCAAGTACGTGGATTACAAGGACGGGGAGTTCCTGAAGAAATTCCTGAACGAGCAAGGCAAGCTGCTTCCCCGCCGCATCACCGGTAACTCGCTGAAATACCAGCGTAAAGTGGCCCAGGCCGTGAAGAAGGCCCGCCAGATGGCCCTGCTGCCCGCGGTCACCGATCTGTTAAAATGAGTCCTCCGGGATGATCAAAATCCGAATCGAAACATGGAAGTAATTCTCATACAAGACGTAGAAAACCTGGGCGGGCGCAACGAACGGGTAAAGGTAAAGAACGGGTATGCCCGCAACTACCTGATCCCCCGCAAGCTTGCCGTGGAGGCCAACGGCTCCAACCTGAAGCAGCAGGAAGAGCGCCTGAAGGTGCAGAAGAAGAAGGAGGAGCAGTTGCTGGCCGAGATCGCCAAGGTCCGGGAGACGCTCGCCGCCGCCCCCCTGAAGATCGGCGCGAAGACCGGCACCACGGGAAAGATCTTCGGCTCCGTCACCTCCCTGCAGCTGGCCCAGGCCATCAAGGCCCAGAAGGGCTACGAGATCGACCGCCGCCGTATCGAGATCCTCGACGAGGTCAAGGAGCTGGGCACCTACAAGGCCCGCCTGAACTTCGGCAACGGCCAGGAGTTCGACGTGGACTTCGAGGTCACCGCCGAATAAGCACTGCCGCGGTCTCCGCAAGGAAACTTACCCAAACCCGTCCTTCCCGGACGGGTTTTTTGTTACTCGTAGCGCAGGGCGGTGATGGGGTTGAGGCGGGAGGCCTTGATGGCGGGGTACAGGCCTGAGGCGATGCCCACGGCGGAGCATACCAGGATGCCCACGATGATGACGTCCCAGGGAATGATGAAGTTGGTGTTCAGCACCATGGCGATGAGGTTCCCGATGAGGATGCCGGACGCTATGCCGGCCAGTCCACCCATGAGGCTGATGATGAGGGACTCGTAGAGGAACTGCCGCCGCACGGTGAGGGCCTTGGCGCCCAGGGCCTTGGAGACGCCTATTTCGCGGGTGCGTTCGGCCACGGCCACAAGCATGATGTTCATCAGGCCGATGGCGGATCCGAACAAGGTGATGAAACCGATGAAGACCGCCGCGATGTTCACCGTGCTGAAGATGCCCAGCAGCATGCTGGCCAGGTTGTCGCTCTTGGAGATGTAAAAATTGTTCTCCTCGTTGAGGTCCAGCTTGCGGATGATGCGGAACAGGCCCGTGGCTTCCCCGATGGCGGGATCCAGCTGCTGGAACTGGTCCACCATCACGCCGATCTGGTAGGAAGGGTTGCTGCGGTTGAAGACGCGCCGCACATTGTTGATCGACGTAAGGGCGACGTTGTCCCCGCTGAAGATATTGGAGCTGCCGCGGGACTGCAGCACCCCGATGACACGGTAACTGACGGAACCCACGCGCACGAAGCTGCACACTCCTCCCGACAGGTTCTCCCCGAACAGCTTCTTGGCGATGTCCATGCCGAGGATCATCACGTTGCGCCCCGACTGCAGGTCAAGGTCATTGAAGTTGCGCCCGTCGGCCAGCGTATAGCCGTTCATTTTCAGGTAATTCTCGTCCGTGCCGGTGATGCGCACATTGGGATCCGTCTTGCGGTCCGCGTGGAACAGGGTGGACATCCAGCCCCCGTTCACCGACAGGCTCACCGTGGCCGGGAAGGTGAAGCGGTCGCGGAACGCTATCGCATCGAGGTAGGTGATCTGCTGGTTGCGGCGGGAGGTCTTCACCTTCTTCTCGTTCTTGTTTCCCTTCTCCACCTTGTGGCCGCCGATGTGGATGTTCATCTGCCAGCTCTGTATGGTGAACCCGTTGGCGCCCATGCGGGAGAAATTGTCATACACGGTGCTGCGGATGCTCTCTATGGTGGTGTAGATGCCCACCAGCGCCATGATGCCGAGGGCAATGATGATCACCGTGAGGATGGTCCTCAGCCGGTTGCTCCGGACGGAGCGGAACGAGAGATAAACGATGTCGCGCAGGGCCATACACTTGTAAAATTAGGGGAAAATACCTTGCGACGCGTCAGGAAAGGGGCAAAAGAAGGGGCTGACCCGGGCTTTCGGGGCTGGTCAGACCCAGTTCAGCACCAGGCCGGGCCAGACACCGAGGACCACCACCAGCAGGGCGGTGAGCACCAGCACGCCCTGGAAGGCCGGGGTGATCTCCTGCTCGTGGACGGCGGCTTCGCCGCTTTTGAAGTACATGGCCCAGATGATGCGGAAATAATAATAGGCGCTCACCGCCGCGCAGGCCACGGCCAGGATGACCAGCCAGAGCAGCCCGCCGCTCTGCACCGCCGCGGACAGGACAAAATACTTGGCCATGAAGCCGGCGGTAGCCGGGATGCCGACCAGGGAGAAGAGGAACACGGTGGTCACCAGCGCCAGCAGGGGCTGGCGGGCGGCGAGGCCGTTGTACCCGTCGTAGGTATAGTCCTTCATCTTCATGAGCACCGCGAAGCACCCGATGGTCGCAAGGCTGTAGGCCGCCGCATACAGCAGTATGCCCTGCCAGGCCAGCGTATTCAGGGCAATGACGGCGAAGAGCATGAAGCCCGCCTGCGCGATGCTGGAATAGGCCAGCATGCGCTTGACGCTTTGCTGGAACACCGCCGTGAGGTTGCCCGTCACCAGGGTGGCCGCCGTGATGAGGGCCAGCACCAGGGTCCAGCGCCCGCTGAGCGCGGCCGAACCGAAGGCGCCGTGGAACAGGCGGATGAAGGCCACGAAGCCGCCCACCTTCACAATGGTGGAAATGAAAGAGGTCACCGGCGTGGGGGCGCCATCGTAGACATCGGGCGTCCAGAAATGAAAGGGCGCCGCCGACACCTTGAAGGCCAGCGCGAAGGCGATGAGGACCACGCCGCCGAGGACCAGGGGTTCCACCGTGGTGCCCGAGAGCTGCATGGTCGTGATGTCGAAGGTACCCGTGGCGGCATACAGCAACGCGATGCCCATGAGCAGGAAGCCCGTGGAGAAGGCCCCCATGAGAAAATACTTCAGGGCGGCCTCCTGGCTTTTCTGGTTGTGTTTGTCGCTGCCGGCCAGCACATACTGGGGGATGCTCATGATCTCGATCGCCAGAAACAACATGATCAGGTTGCCGAAGGTGGCGGCCAGGATGACGCCCGTGAGGACGAAGAAGATCAGCGCAAAATACTCCCCGGTATACATCCCTATGCGGGACAGGTCCCCCGCCGAAAGCATGAAGTAGATCAGCGTGCAGCCCAGGGCCACGGCGATGAAGGCCACGGAAAAATGGTTGACGGCCAGCATGCCGTGGAACAGCTGGGTGGGGTCGGCGCCGAAGGCGCCCAGGTCGCCGAGGTCCAGCGCCAGTGCCCCCAGCACGCCAGCCATCGCCAGCAGGCCTATCGCCCGTTTGCCGCGCACGAAGAGCCCCGCCAGCATCAGGGAAATACCAAAAACCGCAGTAAAAATGAGTGCCTTCATAATTGTCCTATATCCGGCCCTCCCGGAGGAGGGCATGCTTGTCTTGGGTCAATGGTGCGCTCAGCCTTTCAGGGCCAGCAGCGCCTCGGTGGTATGGCGGACCAGCTCCAGCAGGGGCGCGGGGTAGATCCCCACGGCCAGGACCAGGGCCACCACCACGGCCAGGGCCAGTCCCTCGCCGGGGCCCAGGTCTGGGGCGCCCGCCGTCCCGGGCACGCTGTCCCCGAAGATCACCTGCTGCAGCATGCGCAGCGTATAGATGGCCCCGAGGATAATGGCCAGCCCTGCGGCCGCCATCATCCAGGCGCTGTGTTGGTAGAGCCCCGAAAACATCAGGAACTCTCCCACGAAGCCGCTGGTCAGCGGCAGGGCGATGTTGCCCAGGCAGACCAGCACGAAGGCGATGGCCAGGCGCGGCGCCGTCAGCGCCAGCCCGCCCATCTCCCCGATGGTCATGGTGCCCAGGCGCCTTTCCAGCGCTTCGGCCACCACCCAGAGGCCCAGCAGGATGATGCCATGGTTGAACATCTGCACCAGCACCCCCTGCATGCCCAGGGTGTTGCCGGCGAAGACCGCCGCGCTCATCAGCCCCATGTGGGCGATGGAGGCATAGGCGAAAAGACGTTTCAGGTTGGTCTGCACCAGGGCGATGCAGGACGCATAGACGATGCCCACCACGGAAAGCACCATCACCAACGGCGCCCAGGCCGCTACCCCCTCGGGCAGCACGGGGAGTATCCAGCGGATCACCCCGAAGAGCCCCATCTTCACCATCACCGCCGAGAGCACCATGGTCACCGGCGTGGGCGCCTGCTCGTAGGTATCCGGCTGCCAGGTATGGAAGGGGAAGACCGGCATCTTGATGGCGAAGGCGGCAAAGAAAAGCCAGAACAGCCAGCGCTGCTGCCCCGCATCCAGGGAGAGGGCCCGGAAGGCCTCCCAGGAAAAGCTGTGCGTGCCGGGGGTCTGGACATACAGGCAGATGATGCCGATGAGCATCAGCAGCGAGCCCAGGAAGGTGTAGACGAAAAATTTGAAGGTCACCGGAATGCGGCGCTCGCCGCCCCAGATAGAGCACAGGAAATAGGCCGGGATGATGACCAGCTCCCAGCAGGCATAAAACAGCAGGGCGTCATAGGAGGCGAACACGCCCATCAGCCCCGCCTGCATCAGCAGCATCAGCCCGTAGAACTGACCAGGGCGCCGCCAGTCCCGCGTCCAGCAGGAAAGCAGCACCACGGGATAGCTGATGGCCGTGAGCAGGCAGAGCATGCTGCCCATGCCGTCCAGGCCCAGCTGGATGCGGGCGCCCAGCTGGGGGATCCAGGGCAGGTCTACGGCCAGGGCGGCCGCGCCGCCGGGAGCCGCCAGGGAAGCCACCGCCAGGGCCAGGGTCGCGAGGGCGGACAGCAGCGCCCAGGCGCGCGCCGCCTTCCCCTTGAGGAAGAAAGTGATGATTCCTGCCAACAGCGGCACTGCAATCAGTAAAGTCGTCATCATATGCCTACATGGCCCCGTGGGGCCGTTCTTGTCTTAGAGAAAAAAGGCTACCAGCAGGAGGATGACCATGCCCATCACCATCCCGAAAATATAAAAACCCACCTGCCCGGACTGCAGCAGCCTGATCTGCCTGCCGCCCCACTGTACCGTCTTGCCCACGCCGGTGACGATGCCGTCCACAAAGGCCTGCTCGAACACCCGTCCCAGCCAGGCCGACAGGGCCCGCAGGGGGCGCTGCACCAGGGCCGCATAGATCTCGTCCACATACCATTTGCGCTCCAGCACCAGCGCCAATCCCCTGGCCTGCTCCCCGCTGTCGCGGTAGCGGGCATAGCGGCTCCAGGCCCAGGCCACGGTCAGGATGACGGCCAGGGTGGTCACGCCCACCAGCACCCACTCGGTGGCATGGCTCAGCGTATGGGGGGCGACGGCCGGCATGTCGGCGAAGACCGGGGCCAGGAAGCTGCCCAGGGCATGATGGCCCCCGAACAGCTCGGGGATGCCCAGCCAGCCTCCGGCCACCGAGGCCAGGGCCAGCAGCACCAGCGGAATGGTCATCGCCGCGGGACTTTCATGCAGGTGGTGGCGTTGTTCCCCGCTGCCGCGGAAAGACCCGTGAAAGGTCATCGCCAGCGCCCGGAACATGTAAAAAGCCGTCATCAGGGCGCCTGCCAGGCCCAGCACCCAGTACAGGGGATGGGCGGCGAAGGCCTGGCCCAGGATCTCGTCCTTGGAGAAAAAGCCCGACAGGGGCGGGATGCCGGCGATGGCCAGGCAGGCCGCCAGGAAGGTCCAGTAGGTGATCTTCAGGGGGCCCTTCAGGCCACCCATGCGCCGCATGTCCTGTTCCCCGCCCATGGCATGGATCACTGAGCCGGCGCCCAGGAAGAGCAGGGCCTTGAAAAAGGCATGGGTCATGACGTGGAACACGGCGCCCGTGTAAGCGCCCACGCCCAGCCCCAGGAACATATAGCCCAGCTGGCTGACCGTGGAATAGGCCAGCACCTTCTTGATATCGTATTGCCGCAGGGCTATCGTCGCCGCGAAGACCGCGGTCACCACGCCCACCACAGCCACCACCGTCTGGGTAGCCGGCGCCAGGGCGTACAGGACATGGCTGCGGGCGACCATATAAATGCCGGCGGTCACCATCGTCGCGGCATGGATCAGCGCGGAGACGGGGGTGGGGCCGGCCATGGCGTCGGGCAGCCAGGTGTACAGGGGAATCTGCGCCGACTTGCCGATGGCGCCGACGAAGAGCAGCAGGGTGACGCCCGTCATCAGGGAGGACGCCGCGCCTTCCGCCGCCAGGGGAAACACCGTGGTAAAGGTCACGGAGCCGAACTCCCGGATGAGCAGGAAGATGCCGATGAGGAAGCCCAGGTCTCCGATGCGGTTCATGACAAAAGCCTTGACTGCCGCGTCGGTGAAGTCGCGGCGCCGGAACCAAAAGCCGATCAGCAGATACGAGCAGAGCCCTACCCCTTCCCAGCCGATGAACATCACCACATAGTTGGCGCCCATCACCAGCAGCAGCATCATGAAGACGAAGAGGTTGAGGTAGGCAAAATAGCGGGCGAAACCTTCAGGGCGCTCGCTGTGCATATAGGCTGTGGAATACAGGTGGATGAGGAAGCCGACCCCCGTGATGATGAGCAGGAAGACCGTGGTCAGCTGATCGACATAAAAGTCGAAGGGGATGGACAGGCTGCCGGCGGATATGAAATCGAACAAGTGCACCGTCAGGGGTTTGAAGTCCGCCGCGCGGGCCCCGGAGAACACCAGGACCGCCGCCACGAAGGAGGCCAGGACAGCCGTGCAGCTGACCACCCCGCTGGCCGTCCTGCCGAGCACCCTTCTTCCCAGGCCGTTGATCAGAAACCCGATCAGGGGAAACAACGGGATCAGCCAAACAGATTGTATCGTCATCTTTGTCGCAGTGTCTATACGTTATGGTCTATACGCGGCCGGGCGCATCAGTTTTTCAGGCGGTTCAGCAAATGGATGTCCACCGAGCGGGTATGCCGGTAGACCATCACGATGATCGCGAGGCCCACGGAGACCTCCGCCGCGGCCACCACCATGATGAAGAACACCAGGATCTGCGCCGCGGCATCCTGGTGATACTTCGACAGGGCCACCAGCAGGAGGTTGACCGAGTTCAGCATGAGCTCTATGCTCATGAGGATCACGATCGCGTTGCGGCGCGTCAGGGCGCCGATGACGCCGATGCTGAACAGCGCGAGGGATAGCCAAATGTAATTCTGTACGGGCATAGGCCTGGGCCCCTGCGGGGCGTTTAGTTCATTGCACATGCCGGCATGACCCGGTGCATATCGTTTTGCTGTGGTTGTCTATTCTTTCTTTCCCAGCACGATGGCGCCGATCATGGCGCTCAGAAACAGGATGCTGCTGATCTCGAACGGCACCACGTAATCGCTGAACAGCACTTTGCCGAGGTGCCGGATGAGGCCGATGTCGCTCTGCCCCGAGGGCAGGCGGCCGACGGCCGTACCCTTGAGGGCGGCGACCAGCACCAGCAGCAGCAGCCCCCCGGAAATGACGCCGGCAAATTTAACCAAATTGTGCTTCTGGGGCTCCGTCTCGGCGTTCAGGTTCATCAGCATGATCACAAAAAGGAACAGCACCATGATGGCGCCGGCGTAGACAATGATGTGGACCACAAAGAGGAACTGGGCGTTCAACAGCAGGTAATGTCCTCCTATGGCAAACAGGGCCACGATAAGCAGCAGCACGCTGTGGATGGGATTCCGGGCCACCACAACGCCTATCCCGGCGAGGATGGCGATCACAGAAAGGGCCCAGAACAAGATTACCTCTATATTCATGGATTGTCGGTTGTTTGGGGTTTGGCCGTGTCGGGGAAGGGTATGAGCAAGTCTTCCTTGCCGTAAATGAACCCCGAACGCCGGTAGTTGGCGGGGGCAAAGGTTTCCGTGAGATAGATGGCATCCTTGGGACAGGCGTCCTCGCAGAAGCCGCAGAAAATGCAGCGGAGCATGTTGATCTCGTAGCGGGCGGCATACTTCTCTTCCCGGTAGAGGTGTTCCTCGCCGGGCTTGCGCTCGGCCGCCTCCATGGTGATGGCCTCGGCGGGGCAGGCCACAGCGCAGAGGCCGCAGGCCGTACAACGCTCCCTGCCCTCCTCATCCCGGTTCAGGATGTGCAGGCCCCGGAACACCGGGCTGAAAGGCCGCTTCTGCTCCGGATAATTGACGGTGGCCTTTCGCCTGAAGAGATGCCTTAAGGTTATGCCGAGCCCCTTGACGATGGCGGGCAGGTAAATCCGCTCCCACCAGTTCATCGGCCGCCGGTTCACCGGTGCAGCCCTGTTCGTCAATGCTTCCATGATCAATTCCTCCCTTTGTTGTTTGCAGTAGGGTCAGTACCCATATGTTTGTCGCCGGTCCCCGGCTCCGTCACCCGGTCCCCGTCGGCGTTGGGCTGCGACAGCACCAGAAAGCGCAGCAGGGACGGCCCCTCGTTGCTGATCCGGTGCGGCTGCCCCGCCGGGACGGCCAGGCCTTCGCCGGCGTCCAGGGCATGGCGTATGCCGCCCAATTCCATCACCGCGCGTCCGGCCAGCACGTAAAAGAACTGTCTCGCGCGGCGGTGGTAATGCCTTTGCTCTGCCGTCCCTGCCGGCATGCGCTCCTCCTTCACGCTCAGCTCCGCATCGGCCCACAGGGGCCAGGCATGGCAGCCGTCGCCCCAGGCATAGCCCGGCATGCTGTCCGCCGACACCTTCATCCCTTCGCCAGGATGACCGCCCCGGTGGCCAGCAGGTTGGCCAGGGACAGGGGGATGAGGATCTTCCAGCCCAGCCGCATCAGCTGGTCATACCGGAAGCGCGGGATGGTCCAGCGCACCCAGATGAAGAAGAACAGGAACAGCAGTATCTTGATGAACAGCGCCGCCACGCCCAGCAGGGTGAGCGTGTTGGGGCTGACGTGAAGGCTGTCCATCCCGGGGAAAGCGTAGCCCCCGAAATAAATGGTGGCCATCACCGCCGAGCTGATGAACATATTGATGTACTCCGAGAAGAGGTAAAAGCCCAGCTTCATCGAAGAGTATTCCGTGTGGAAGCCCCCGACCAGCTCCGACTCGCATTCGGCGAGGTCGAAGGGGGTCCGCTGGCATTCGGCGAAGGCGCAGATCAGGAAGATCAGGAAGCCGAGGGGCTGGTAGACCACGTACCATACGCCATGGCGCTGCTGCTCCACGATATCCTTCAGGCTGAGGGAGCCGCTCAGCATGAGCAGCGCGATGAGGGCAATGCCCATGGCCAGCTCGTAGGAGATGATCTGCGAGGCCGCGCGGATGGCGCCCAGCAGCGAATACTTGTTGTTGGAGGCCCAGGCGCCGATCATGATGCCGTATACGCCCAGGCTGACCACCCCGAAAATATAGAGGATGCCGATGTTGACGTCGGCCACCTGCAGGGACACCGTCCGCCCCGCGATCGTCAGCGTATCACCCCAGGGGATGACCGCGCTGGTCATGCAGGCCGTGAGCATGGCCAGGGCCGGGCCGAGGACGAACAGAAAGGGCGCCGAATGGGTGGGGATGATCTCTTCCTTGAAAAACAGCTTTCCGCCGTCGGCCAGGGGCTGCAGGATGCCGAAGGGTCCTGCCCTGTTCGGCCCGCGCCTGTCCTGGATGAAAGCCGCCAGTTTCCTTTCCCCGTAGGTGGAATACATGGCCACGAACAGGGATATGCCCAGGATGATGGCGATGAGCACCAGCTTCTCGACGACCAAAAAAGTATCTATCTGTAGCAGCATAATATCTGTCTTCGGGCGTACCCGCGTTATTTCTTTTCCGTTAGCTTGCCGTTGCCCTGCGCCCGTTTCTGTTCAGCCAGGCGCCGCTCCCCCTCATCGTACACCGACGAGTCCGGCGGTCCCTCGATGCGGGACAGGTCCACCGTGGGCATGTTCACCTCGCTGACCGTGTGTATGTCCATCAGCAGGCGGGGGTTGCGACCGTCCATCACCTTGCGGATGGTGTCCTCCGGCATGGTGACGCGCTCGTAATGCCCCTGGGAGATCACGCTCTGGCGGCTGATCCGGCGGGGGCCCTCCACGACCCAGTCGCTGGTCTTCTTCTTTTCATAGCGGCAGGTGTTGCAGATGAAAGACTCCACCTCGCCGTAGGCGTCCTTGCGGGCCGTGACGCGGAAGACCTCGTCGCCCCGCAGCCAGAGGGCCACGCGGCCGGAGCATCCCGGCGTCCCGCAGTCGCGGTGGGCGTCCATGGGCTTCAGGAACCATACCCGGTTCTTGAAGCGGAAGGTCTTGTCCGTCAGCGCCCCCACGGGACAGACGTCGATCATATTGCCGCTGAACTCGTTGTCGATGGCCCGGTGTATATAGGTGCTGATCTGGGCCATGTCGCCGCGGTCCATCACCCCGTGCACACGTCCGTCGGTGAGCTGCTGGGCCACATAGACTCAGCGGTAACAGAGGATGCAGCGGTTCATGTGCAGCTGGATCTTGTCGCCGATGTCCTGGCGCTCGAAGGTGCGGCGCCGGAACTCGAAACGGGTGCCATCCACCCCATGGGCATAGGACAGGTTTTGCAGGTCGCATTCGCCGGCCTGGTCGCAGATGGGACAGTCCAGGGGATGGTTGATGAGCAGGAACTCCACGACCCCCTGCCGGGCGTCGAGCACCCGGGGGCTGGTGACGTTCTTCACCACCATCCCGTCCATGACCGGGGTGCGGCAGCTGACCTGCAGCTTCGGCATGGGGCGGGGGTTGTCGGCGCTGGTCTGGGCGATCTCCACCAGGCAGGTGCGGCATTTGCCGCCGCTGCCTTCCAGCTTGCTGTAATAGCACATGGCCGGCGGCACCACATCACCGCCGATGCGCCGCGCCGCCTGCAGCACCGTGGTGCCCGGCTCCACCTCCACCTCGATATTGTCGATGGTGACTTTCAGTTTTTTCGTTTCTTCAGCCATGAGTTGTCTATTTCGCCTGGCCCGTTCCGCGGCTCAGGCCTCCTGCGCCGCCGGCTCGCGCGCGTCGGCATAATGGGCCAGCCCGTAATTC
>CBINPH010000054.1:0-12089 GCA_966252445.1 uncultured Chitinophagaceae bacterium
TAGCAGCGGTTTAAGGGCGCCTTGTTTCCCCCAGGGAAACGGCCCCGGTATTAGGTCTCCCGCTTCAGGAGCAGAGGCACCAGCTCCTGAAGGGCCTTCTTCCTGGACGACAGGACAGCAATCTGGTCCAGATGCGTTTCGGCCAGGGTCACGAAACGCTGCCGCTCCTCCATGGCCCATTGCTCGACGGCGCATTCCCGGTAGATGGCCAGCATCGCTTCGACTTTCTCCGGCCCGCCCTCCGCCAGCAGCGACTGCATGCGGGCCTTTTGCGCGGGTCCGCAGAGCTCAAAGGCTTTCAGGAGCAAAAAGGTTTTCTTGTTCTCCAGGATATCCCCGCCCGGCTGCTTGCCGAACTTCTTGGGGTCCCCGAAAGCATCCAGCAGGTCGTCATGGATCTGGAAAGCCATGCCCAGGTTCCGGCCAAACTCATAAAGATGCTGCAGGTTGCCCTCGCTGCCCCCGCCGAGGATGCCGCCCATCTGCAGGCTGGCGGCCAGCAGGACCGAGGTCTTCAGGGCGATCATGTGCAGATAGGCGTCCATAGACACGGCTTCAGGAGCCAGGGCGGCGAAGTCCATATCCAGCTGCTGGCCCTCGCAGACCTCCCGGGCGGCCTTGTTGAACACCGCGAGGATGCGCGTAAGCGCCGGCCCCTGCACCCTGTTGAGCTGTTCATAGGCCAGGACCATCATGACATCCCCCGCCAGCAAGGCCCGGTGAGGGCCGAACCGCTCGTGCACCGTGGGCTTGCCCCGGCGCAGCGGCGCTTCATCCATTATGTCGTCGTGCACGAGGGTAAAATTGTGGAACAGCTCCACGGCTACCGCCAGGTCGAAGGCCTGCGGATGTAGGCTGCCAAACAACTCATTGCCCATCAGGCAGAGCACAGGGCGCAGGCGTTTACCCCCCTGCCCCATGATGTATTGTGCGGGACCATACAAGGTTGCCGGAGCCCCGGGGAAGATCCTGTCTGTCAGTTTTTGATCAAGCTGTTGTACCAGTTCCTGGAAGGTGTGCATAGCTGCGCTCGGTTATGGATGTACGCCCGGCCCATACGCCTGGGTATTGCTCCGGGCCATCTCGCCTCAAATATAAGGTCTTTTGCCGGCCGTCCTGCAGACGGCGTATGATTACAGGATGATGTCCGTATCTGCCGGGGTATATCCCCAGAGGCGGCCCAGGCTCAGCACCTGCCCCTTATGGTGGCATTCATGCGTCAGCACATGGGTGAACAACTGCAGGGGCGCCCAGCGCTCCGCCTTCCCGTTCCGCTCCAGGATGAGTGGTTCCCTCTGTTCTCCGTAGCGCTCCAGAAACTCGCCGACCAATCCATCTGCGCGGCTGTATAACGGGCGGATGGCCGCTACATCGTGGATGGTCTGTTCGGGTGTAAAATCCATGGTCTTGTGCAAGGACCGGATACCGATCCAGGAGACATAGGTATTGGCCACATGGACCAGCAGGTTGCGGATGCTGCCCAGGCCGAAGGCTGGATGTTCCCGCCGCAGATCTTCGGCAGGGAGGCCGGCGCAATAGCCGAGAAGCCTCTCCCGAGCCGCCTGCATATACCCGTATTGGGCAAGGAGCACGTCTTTCATAGGTCCCAGTATGTATAAGTTCGTTAGGGCTTCAACGCCACCGTTCAGCGCCCTTTCCGTTTCTTTTTTTTCTGCGCGCCACCACCGGCACGGCCCTTGCTCGGGGCCGCCGCCCCTCCCCGCTTGTCTCGGGGAGGCCGGGTCGAGCCCGCGCTCTTTTTATCCTTGCCTCGGCGGCCGCCTCCACCCCCGCTCCGGGCCTTAGCTCGGCGCTCGGCCTCTTCGTGATTGCCGCCTTCCATCACCAACGCATAATCCAGCTGGCGCTTTTCCAGGTTGGCGGCCAGCACCCGTATCCGTACGGTATCGCCCATACGGAAGCGTTTGTGGCTATGGGTCCCCACCAGGGCATAGTCACTGTCTGAGTAGACGAATTCATCCCAGGCGTACAGGCTGGTGATGCTTACCATGCCTTCGCATTTTGCGTCGAGGGTCTCTACCCAGAAACCAAAGTTCGCCACACCGCTGATGACCCCATTGAATTCTTCGCCAATGAACTGGCGCATGTACTCCACCTGTTTGTATTTGTTTGCCGCGCGCTCGGCTTCCATCGCTTTACGCTCCATATCGGAACAATGGCGGCATTTGCTTTCCATATGCTTGTCCGGCGTCAGGTCTTTATCCAGCCAGCCCCCCAGGATGCGATGAACCATGACGTCCGGATAGCGCCGGATCGGCGAAGTGAAATGCCCGTATTGCTGAAAGCCGAGGCCATAGTGCCCGATGTTTTCCGTCGTATAGATGGCCTTGGACATGGTCCGGATGCCCAGTTGTTCCAGGACGAGCTGTTCAGGTTGTCCCTTTACCTTGGCCAGCATATCATTGAACGACCGCGCAATCCCTTCCGGAGAGGAGACATCGAACTTGTAGCCCAGCTTCGCGGCGAAGGCTACATAGAGGCGGAGCTTCTCGGGGTCGGGGACATCGTGGATCCGGTAAGGGAAGGGCACCGGCCGCCCACCGATCTCAATACGGGAACCGGCTTCCGCGACGGCCTTATTGGCCAGGAGCATGAATTCCTCGATAAGCTGATGGGCTTCCTTGCTCTCCTTGATTTCCACCCCTATGGGAAAAGCGTTCTCGTCCAGGCGGAATCGTACCTCCTGGGACGTGAAATTGATGGCCCCCGAAGCAATGCGTTTCTTCCGCAGATGCCGGGCCATGCGGTTCAGGGTCAGGATCTCCCCGTCGTGCAGCCCTTCCCCCTTTTCGATGATCTCCTGTACCTCTTCATAGGTGAAACGGTGGTTGGAATGGATGACCGTGCGGACGATGCGTGACTGCAGCATTTCGCCTTCGGCCGTCATCTCGAAAAGGACCGAAAAGGTCAGTTTGTCCTCATGGGGACGGAGAGAACAGAGTTCGTTGGATATCTTTTCCGGCAGCATGGGGAGCACGCGGTCTGCCAGGTAAACGGAGGTAGCCCGCTTGTAGGCCTCGTCGTCCAGGGCCGTGCCGGGGCGGACATAGTAGCTGACATCCGCAATGTGCACACCGACCTCAAAATGGCCGTTCCTCATCCGCTGTATGGACAGGGCGTCATCGAAATCCTTGGCGTCCACCGGATCGATGGTCACCGTAAAGGTCTGGCGCATATCGTGGCGCCTGGCCAGTTCCTCAGCAGGGATCTCCAGAGGCAGGCGGCGCGACTCGGCCATGACCTCGTCGGGGAAATTCAGGGGGAACCCGCTTTCCACGAGGATTTTCTTCATCGCCGTATCGTTGGTGTCCCGGAAATCCAGCACATCGGTAATTTCCCCGGAGGGCGCTTTACGGTCATCACCCCAGTCCGTGACGGTCACTACCACCTTGTCACCTTCCCGGGCGTTGTTCCTCTTGTCTTCCGGGATGTCTATCCAGGGAAGCACCTCCTGGTCCGGTATAACGATCCACCCCGCATCGGTCTTCTTGACCCCTCCGGTAAAGGACGAATTGCGCCTTTTCAACACGGAGATCACCTTGCCTTCTTTGCGGCGGAATCCTCCCGACCCGTGGATGATCTTCACCTTCACCTGATCACCGTCCAGGGCCGTCTTGCGGTTGTAGGGCTCCACCCGGATATCCTGCGCCAGCCCTTCCACCACCACGAAGGCCATGCCCGAGCGGGTAATGTCGATCACACCGGTATAGGTCTCTGCCGACCGCTTGGCGGTCTGCCCCTTGCTCTTCTGGCTTTTGGGGCCGCCTTGCTTATTTTCTTTTGTCATACAATCTGGTTGTCGTTTTGCAGGGTCAAAGCCCTGTTTACATAGTTGATAATAAGTTGATCAAAATGATCCTGTTGCCCGAACAGGAACGATACTTCCAGGGGAAGTACATAGATGGGCAGGCCGGAGGTTTCGAGCGCCTGTCCCAGCAGCTCCAGGCGGACGGCATCCTTTTCCGTCGTCACAATGACGGCCGGGGCTCCGCCCATCTGCCGCAACCCGTCCTTCATTTTTTCCAGGTCGTCCACGGAAAAATAATAATGATCCGGGAAGCGCAGCAAGCGGACCTCCCCCGACCAGCCGCCCAGGTAATCCATCATCGGCCGGGGGTTGGCGATCCCGCAGGCCACCATGACCGGGACCCCCCGCGTGAAAGCGCCGGGCTTTCCGGTATAGAGGTCGTAGCATTCCCCGTAACGGAAAGCCGTAAAAAAAACTTGCTGATGGGCCAGCGGCCGGATCTCCTGCAGCAACCGGTCCCTGTCGGCCACAGCCAGGTCTGTGGGGCATTTGGACACGATGATGCAGTCTGCCCGTACATACCCCCGCCGGCTCTCCCGCAGCCGTCCAAAGGGCACCACATGGTCGCGGGTGAACGGGCGATGGTATTCCGTCACCAGGATATTCCATCCGGGCTGGATGGAGCGGTGTTGGAAAGCATCGTCCAACAGCACCACGTCGGTTTCGGGGACATCCATCAGGAGCTGGGGCAAGGCGAGCGCCCTCTGCTCGCCCACCGCCACGGCGATGTCGGGGAACTTGCGATGAAACTGCATGGGCTCGTCCCCGATGCTCAGGGCGCTGGCGTCGGCGCCGGCCAGCAGATAACCCCGGCTATGGCGGTTGTATCCCCGGCTGAGGGTAGCCACCCGGAAATGGTTGCTCAGCAGGCGGATGAGGTACTCGACATGGGGGGTCTTGCCCGTACCGCCCACCGACAGGTTGCCGACGGCGATGGTCGGGAGGTCGAAACGGATCGCCGACAAAACACCCCGGTCATAGAGTTGATTGCGCAGCCAGGTGATCAATCCGTAGAACAGCGAGAACGGATACAGCAGCAGACGCAGAAACCCAGAGATTTTTTCTAAAATGAAGGAACGTCCTGTAGGTTGTACGGTACTCATGGACATGCAGAATGAAACGGCGAGCACAAACGCGCGTGCCCTCCTGTCGCTCGGTGGGGCGTCGGAAAGCGTGCTGGTCCCACGGCGAAGCGGTTGTGTCCCTTACTCATGGCGCGCAAATTACGAAATTCCCGCCAGACAGGGCGCTGTCAAAAGGCCGGGGGATCTTCCATCAAGTATTCGAGGACTTTTTTCCGGGGATCAAAGGGGGTTAGGTCACCCAGGCCAAGGCCAGCTACGGCGCTCTCGACCAGTTCACTTTCCGTTGCCCCGGTCGGGCTGCCGGAGCGCTGGCGGTAATACCGCCCGGCGTCCAAAAGCCCCCGCAGGGGGATGAGGCCCACCAATTCACTGCCGGTGACCCTGACCCCCCGCTTCCCGGCGCAGCGTTTACAGGTCTCGAAGGCCTCATGCACCGGGGTGACCGCTATCCGGGTCAGGTTCATGGACACCTGGGCTCTGCCATATTCCTCGATGAACCAGCCGATGGCCCTCACGTGCTTCAGCAGGCCGGGCTCATATAGCGGCCGGCCCGCCGCATCCGAGGCTGGACGTCCATCCACCATTTTGCGGCGGCCCTTTTCCCGCAGCTCGGCTGCCAGGGCGCTGGCCACAGCGACGTCGGGTGTATCCAGGTTGACATTGTAAGCCACCAGAAAATCGCGGGCGCCAATTACGGTCGCACCGCTGGCCGGGATAAAGGCGGCCTCCCCATCGTCCGGGCGCCAGGCCGGGTTTTTGAGCTTGGCCTCGAGCCCTTCATACTCGCCGGACCGTATGGCGGAGAGCTCCCTCCGGCTGGGGTCGATGGCCGCCTCCCCGTACAGATATACCGGGATGCCCAACTCTTTCCACACACGCTCACCCAATTGCCGGGCGTAACCTGCCGCCTCCTCCATGGTCAGGCCCCTCACCGGGATCAGGGGACAGACGTCTGTGGCGCCCAGCCGGGGATGCACGCCCTTGTGCCTGCGCATGTCGATGTGTTCGGCCGCCGTCGCGATAGCGTGGAAGGCGGCGTCCACGACGGCCGCCGGGGCGCCGACGAAGGTGATGACCGTGCGGTGAGCAGCCGCTCCGCTGTCCACATCCAGCAGCTGGATACCGGGATGGCGGCTGATCGCCGCGCCGAAGGCCGCCACAACGGCCGCGTCACGGCCTTCACTGAAATTCGGCACACATTCTAGGATGGCTTCCGGCATGGGCTGATGGATTCAAACAGATGGGCCTTCCCTTCAGGAAGCCTCGATATGGAGGGCCTGCAGCAACGCCGGGCGCAGTTTTTCCGCATAGCGGCCCACCACCGCTTTGTCGATCTGCTCTTCCTGGTCTATCTGACCCAGCCGGGGGAAACCGCTCCAGCGCAGGATATCCTCCTGGTTGACATGGTAAGTACCGTTGAAAACCCAGCCCAGGACCGGGAGTTTCCTGCCCCGCAGCACTTCGGCGGTAAGCAGGGAATGGTTGATGTTTCCCAGGTATTGACTGGACACCACGACCAGCGCAGCAGAAAGCCTTGTCGCCAGGTCCGGAAAGAAATCCGTATCGTTGAGGGGCACCAACAGGCCCCCCGCCCCCTCTATGATCACGGTACGGGACGGATCCCACTGCCTGTCAAAAGAGGCCTGTAAGGCATCCAGGGTAATGCGGACATTGTCAATGCGCGCCGCCAGATGCGGGGATGCCGGCGTCTGCAAAGCGAAGGCCTCCTCCCAGAACCGGCTCTGCCCGTTTGAGACCAGGGCGCGGACCGTCTCGGTGTCCGTTTGTTCGTCCAGTCCTGCCTGCACAGGCTTCCAGTAATCGGCACCCAGGGCCTCGGTGAGGATGGCGGACACCAGGGTTTTCCCGATGCCCGTGCCGATTCCGGTGACAAAGATCCGTTTTCCCTCCATCTGCTTCCTTTGAATTGCCCCACAAACCTAAAGTTTTTTAGGCAATGGCCCCTATTCCCTGGTGTTCCGGCCCCCTTTCCGGCCCCCCGGCATTTTTTATGTATTTTTGGCGCAAATGCCCTGACCATGACCCTTTTCGACAATATCCTGGAGACCATCGGGCATACACCGCTGGTCAGGCTGAACAAGATCACCCGGACCTTGCCCTGTCCTGTATATGCCAAGGTGGAGTTCTTCAATCCAGGCAATTCCATCAAGGACCGCATGGCCGTCAAGATGATCGACGAAGCAGAGGCCTCCGGACAGTTGAAGCCCGGAGGAACGATCATTGAAGGGACCTCGGGCAACACCGGCATGGGGCTGGCGCTGACCGCCATTGTCCGGGGATATCGCTGCGTGTTCACCACGACCGACAAACAATCCAAGGAAAAAATCGATATCCTGCGGGCCCTGGGCGCCGAAGTGATCGTTTGCCCGACCAATGTAGAGCCCGAAGACCCCAAATCCTATTATTCGGTATCCAGAAGACTGGCCAGGGAGTTGCCCAACGCCGTCTACCTGAACCAATACGACAACCTGGCGAATCGCCAGGCCCATTACGAACAAACGGGGCCGGAGATCTGGGAACAGACGGGGGGTAAGATAACGCACCTCGTCGTGGCCACGGGTACGGGCGGCACCGTGTCCGGGACAGGGAAGTATCTGAAAGAGAAAAATAAAGACATACAAGTTTGGGCTATAGATAGTTATGGGTCCTTATTGAAGAAATACTTCGATACGGGCGTCAAGGATATGGACGAGGTTTACCCCTACATTACCGAAGGCATCGGGGAAGATTTTGTCCCGGCGAACTATGACATGAGCGTCATCGACCTGTTTGAAAAGGTGACCGACAAAGACGGGGCCCTGATGGCGCGGCGCATTGCACGTGAAGAGGGTATTTTCGTGGGCTATTCGGCCGGTTCGGCCGTGCAGGGGCTGCTGCAGCTGAAACACCGGCTGAAGCCTGAGGATTTTGTGGTCGTCATCTTTCACGACCATGGCAGCCGCTATGTGGGTAAAGTGTATAACGACCAATGGATGATGGAAAGGGGCTTTCTGCATGCGCGGACGGTCAAAGACGTCGTGTATGCGAGGAGCAATCAACCCCTGGTCACCCTTAAACCCGAAGACCAGGTCAAAGATGCCGTGGCCAAGATGAAAAAATTTGATATCGAGCACATCCCCGTCATGGATCAGGGTGAACCCGTGGGAGCCGTATCAGAAAACGGGCTCTTCGGCAAGATCATCGACGATGCCGGGGTCAAGGACCTCCCCGTGCGCGCCCTCATGCAGGCACCTTTCCCCCTGGTTCCGGAAGACACCCCTATAGAACGACTGTCCGCCTACATCAACAAAGACAACGGTGCGGTCCTTACCCGAAACGAAAGCGGGCAGTACCATATCGTGACGAAGTACGACATTATTCAGTCTTTGGCCTTGGGTTAACGGCAGGGTGACGCTGCCCGGCTTTACGTTAGCATACTTTTTTGCAACGGCCACCCCGCCTAGCAAGGCGTTCACATACATTTTCCTGACCATACCACATGTTGGATTAGATTTGATGCGTCAAGGACGTCGTCAGGCCATACCCGTATAGCCTGGCCAGTGCCTAAGCGGTGATGGGCTTGTGCTCCATAGTCCTGTCTAACCGGGGACTACTCCCTCCTTCCGGATGCCGGGCGAATGTTTGGTTGCGTTCGCCCCCCATTACCGCCCGTTGACGGGGTGTCCTTGCTATCGCATGGACACCCTCCCATCCTGGCTTTTTTCCGTAGTTTAGCCGTCCAAACCAAACCACATCCCATGTGCGCTGCCCCGGGCCCTGCGAAGGGTTTGAATACCGCTGATCTGGGCCTGCTGGCCGGCGGAGCTGCCGCCGTGGGCGCCGCCGCGGCAGCGTATTATGCAGGCTGGAACCAGGTGGTGGCCTTTGCCACCGGGGCAGTGGCGGTGACGCTGTTGGCTGCGTTGGTCGGCCGCTGTGTGGAGCAAGTGGGAGATCGCTTCGGACCGGGCGCCACCGGCGTCCTCCAGTCGGCCCTGGGGAACCTCCCGGAGTTGTTTATTGCCATATTTGCCCTGAAAGCCGGCCTGGTAAACGTCGTGAAAGCGGCCTTGATCGGCTCTATTCTCGCCAACCTCCTGCTCGTGCTGGGCCTGGCCTTTATGGTCGGCGGCTTCAGGCACGGCACCCAAAAGCTGGGCTCCGAGCGGGCCCGGGCCATTGTCGTCCTCATCCTGTTGTCTGTCGGGGTCATGGCCATCCCATCGCTGGCCCACTGGGTGCACACCCCCGCCGAAGCGCATGAACAGTCGCTCTCCACCATTGTATCCGTGGTGCTGCTCGTGCTGTTTATCCTGTACCTGCCCGCCTCCCTGAAGCGCGACGGCGCCGTGCCCAAGGGCCATTTTCACGAAGCGCCCCGCTGGCCCTTGTGGTTGTCCATAGGGTTGCTGGCCATCGCGAGTGTCCTGGCCGCCTTCGTCTCGGAATGGTTTGTGGCGGCCCTGGAACCGGCCATGAAAGCCCTCCAGATTTCGGATGCCTTCGCCGGGCTGGTCATCGTCGCCATCGCCGGCAATGCCATCGAGAACATCGTCGGGGTGCAACTGGCGGCCAAAGGGCAATCGGAGTACGCTTTTGCGGTCATCGTCAACAGCCCCCTGCAGATTGCGCTGGTGCTGGCTCCGGTGCTGGTCATACTCAGCCAGGTGCTGGGCTATGCTCCGCTCACCCTGGTCTTCAGCCCTATGCTGGTCACCGGGCTGTTCCTCTCGATCATGCTGACCGCCTTCATATCCTTCGACGGGGAATCCACCTGGCTGGAAGGAGCAGCGCTCATCGTGGTTTATATCGTGATCGCGGCCTCCTTCTGGTGGGGTTAGCCTGAAACAACGTACCATGACGGAACTACCTGTCAAATCCTTTTCCTCGGCCCGCCAGTGGGCCTCCTGGTTGCGCAAGAACCATGACACCGCGCCGGGCATATGGCTTCGTCTTTTTAAAAAAGACTCGGGCGTAGTGGCCCTCACCTATGCAGAAGCCCTGGATGAGGCCCTCTGCTATGGCTGGATCGATGGTCAGGTCAAGAAGCACGACGAAGCCTCCTGGATACAGAAGTTCACGCCCCGCACGCGGCGCAGCCTTTGGTCGCGCCGCAATGTGGAGCGGGCGGACAAGCTGGTGGCGGAAGGACGGATGCAACCCGCCGGCCTTCAGGCCATCGAGGCGGCCAAAGCGGACGGACGATGGACACAAGCCTATGATTCCCCGAAGAACATGACCCTGCCGGAGGATTTTCTGAAGGCCCTGGCCAAGGATAAAAAGGCCTATGCTTTCTTTGAGACCCTGAACAAAGCCAACCGCTATGCCATCGCCTGGCGGCTGCAGACCGCCAAAAAGCCCGAGACCCGGGAGAAACGGATGAAAAATATCCTGGAGATGATGTCCAGGGGAGAGAAATTCCACTGACCAGGTGCTATGAAGCCCGCCTTGTCATCCGCCTGAAGCGCAGGGTGAGGCAGACTGCGGAGACGCTCAGTCCGGCGATAAGGCCGATCCAGATACCTGCGGCGCCCATCCCAAAAACGAACGCCAGCAGGCAACCCACAGGAATCCCCACCACCCAATAAGCAATGGCGATAAAGCCCGTAGGCACTTTCAGATCCTTGATGCCCCGCAACAGCCCCGCGCTAACGGCCTGGTTGCTGTCGGATATCTGAAACACCGCCGCAAAGAGCAAAAGCCACCCGGCCATCGCCACCACCTGTGCATTGTCGTTGAACAGCAGGGGAAGCCGGTAGCGGAACAGGATAAAGACCCCGGCGCAGGCGGCGCCATACAGGAAAGCCGTCACGATCGTGCTGTGCCCGATGGCGGAGATCTTATTCCAGTCCCTGCTGCCCAGGGCGTTGCTGGCGCGTATAGAGCCGGCCTGGGAAAGGCCCATCGACACCATGAAGGTCAGGGAAGCGAGGCTCAGGGCGATCTGGTGTGCTGCCAGCGACACGGCACCAAAGGTGCCGATCAGTACACCCGACAAAGCAAAGGCCCCGGCCTCCATGGCCACCTGAAAGCTGCTGGGTACGCCGATATGCAACAGCTCCCGGAGGGTATGGGCGCGGAGCCGCCATTGTCTTTTGCCCACAACCACATAGCGTCGGAAAGCGGGGTGCTTCAGGATGACGGCCATCATGACCAGGAAAATGAGGCAACGCGTAATCAGGGTGCCCCATCCGGCGCCGGTAAGCTCCAGCCGTGGAAACCCCCAGTGTCCGAAGATGAGCAACCAGTTCAGGAAGGCATTCAAGGGCAAGGACAGCACCGACAACAACATGCCGGTCCGGGTATACTGCAGGCCATCGGTAAACTGCTTGAGCGCCATGAACAGCATCATAGGCAGCATGGACCAGCCTATCAGGCGAAGATAAGGCAGGGCCAGCCGGGCTACCTCCGGATCCTGGTCCAAATGAAAGACGATATGACGCCCCCCTTCCAGCAAGGCGACGATCAGCAATCCCGTAAAGGCGCATAGCCAAAATCCATTAAACAAATAATGGCTGACCCGCTGCCTGTCGCGCCGCCCGTGGTATAGGGAGACCGTCTGGGACACCGACATCGTCATGCCTATACCCAGCACGAAAGGAATGTTGACCACACTCGCCACCAGTGCCACGGCCGCCAGTTGATGATAATCCACCGCTCCTACCATGGCCGCGTCGATAATCCGCAACGCCATTTGGGCCAGCTCACCAAAAATGATGGGCAGGGCCAACTGTATGGTCCTCCTGGCTTCGTGATGCCACATGATTTTTCTTGACGTAAAATCGGCGAAGTTAAGGCGGATATGCCAATTGAAAATGATTTGGCGTAGCTTAGAGCATCCGTTGCCGGTCGTCGCGATGCAGGTCAAGAACGCGGCCCGGCACCCTTTCCTCGATAAAGCCTTTGCTTATGAAGACGCACTGCGCCGCCGTGGGCTGGTTCTGGCTGTCCATGGCAGTCAGCGGACATGCCCTATCACAGACCCCGCAGCCACGGTTATTCCCCGAAAGCCGGTTTATCGGAGAAGGCACAGGCTCCCCGGCCGCCAGGGTCATCTATCAGCCCAACTCGGGTACCTACCAGATCAGCGGTGGCGGCGCCAACATCTGGGACCGGGCAGATGCTTTTCGGTATGTGTACCGGAAAATGGATGGTGATTTCATCGTCTACGCGCG
>CBINPH010000055.1:0-11877 GCA_966252445.1 uncultured Chitinophagaceae bacterium
CTCAGGGCTTCTTCTCCCCAGGGATACCAATCGACAGGGTTGTGGGCATGCTGACGCAGGTAAGGGCTGGTCTCGGTATTGAGCCTGTTGGTTTTTATCATAGGAGCGCCCGTTCATCCCTCGCCGGGGGCGTAAAATATCTGAGGGTAGGCATACACCTACCCTCAGGTAAAAATACTTGTTTTTCGGGAAACTACCTACTTTTTAAGCTCTCCTGCGAGGAACTGCTCCAGCGCTGCCACCATGGAAGGCGCGTTCGGCATGGGGGCTTTCAGGTCCAGGCGAAGCCCCGAGGCTTCCACCGCCTTGGAGGTGGTGGGACCGAAAGCGGCGATAGAGGTGCCGTTTTGCTTGAAATCGGGGATATTCTCGAAAAGGGAGCGCACGCCGGAGGGACTGAAGAACACGATCATGTCATAGTCCTGGGCGACGATCACCTCCTTCACATTGTTGCAGACCGTCTGGTAAAAAATAGCGGTGGTATAGTTGCACTTATTGGCTTTCAGCCACTTGGGGATATCGTCCTTGCTGATATCGGAGCAGGGAACGAGAAATTTCTCGTTGTTCTTGTGCTTGGCCAGGACATCCAGCAGGCTCTTGATGGAGCCGTCGGCGCCATAAAACACCTTGCGCTTCCTGTACAGAATGAACTTCTGAAGATACAGCGCCACGGATTCGGTAATGCAGAAGTACTTGCAGTCCTGAGAGATCTTCACCTTCAGCTCCTCGCAAATACGGAAAAAATGATCGATCGCGTGACGGCTCGTAAACACCACAGCCGTGTATTCGGACGGATCGATGCGCTGTTTACGGAAGTCCTTGGCGGAGAGTCCTTCGACCCGGATGAAAGGGTAAAAATCCACCTGTACATTGAATCTTTTGCTCAGGTCAAAATAAGGGGATCTTTCAGAGTCGGGTCGGGGTTGGGAAATTAAAATAGAGCGGATCTTCTTGCCCTGCTCTGGATGTGGCCCTGCTTTAATCATACGCATGTACAGCAATTGGTTAACAAATCTGCACCTTGTCAGGCACCATTCAGCCAAATCAATACCACTTTACCTATCATCAATACAGGCACTATTTCGAAGCCGCAAAGGTAAACAAAAAAATGGAATCGGCTAAAGAAAATCTGATGCCGCACGATGGCATAGGCCCGGATATAGCGGTAGGTGAAGAGGGCGGCGATGACGAAAAGAGCCACTTCCAGGGCTATGCCGGCGATGGCCTCGTCGCTGAAGGCCAGGATCAGGATAAAAGGCAAGAGCGCGACGCCGGCGATCTTGTTGATCAGGTACAGGGTAAATATGTAGCCGTTCATCAGCTCCTGGTAGCCCGAAAGCCAGCCGCAGAAGCGCAACAGGGCATATTTCAGCAGGTAGAGTAACCCCACCAGCAGCACGAAGACGGGAATCAGGTAATAGGGGCGGCCGCTCTCAATATAGTGGGAACGCCGCAGCACCAGGAACAGGAACAATCCCGCAGACAAGGCAAAAAAACAGTTCATGATCCAGGCCGGCAGGGGGGTCTGCGAGAGCTGGTCTTTCAGCTGTCGCTGGCTGAGCGTAGGGTTCAGAAAAGCACGGAACAGATCAGCAAGGTACTTGGCAAACAACAGCCGGATCAGCGCCAGCAAAAAGAATACGCTGAGAATGATGTAAAAAAGGGCATCCTGGGAATGGTCAGGCATGGGCGGGCTTACATCGGGGATGGGACGCTCGGCATGCGCAAACAGGCTGTTCTGGGTAAAGAGGTGACGGACAAAGCCGCGGTAGTCCTCGGCCGGATAACTGGCCAAGGAAGGCCGTTGCCGGGGCATGGCGGCTGCCCTGTCCGGCGCTGCCCCTTCCGGCCCCGTTCCGGCGTCAGGCAGGCCTGCGCCGGCGGGCTTTGGGTTTTGGTTGTGGCGCGGAGACGGCCCTGCAGCGGCCGCTCTCCCCTGCCGGGGCGGAGGGGTGCTGTCCCGGGGAGCGGCGGGCAGGACCACCTGGGCCTTGGGACTGTCCCGCCGCAGGGTATCTGGCCGCTGCTGTACCCGAAGCGGGCTGTCCCCCGAGGCCTTTCTCGCGGCCGGCCCGATCACCGGGCTGTCGGCGCGCCGGGGCGGCAGGCTGTCCTGGGCCCGGGAGGGCACGGTGGCCAGGCTCAACAGACTGAGCGCCATGACAGTCCGGTATATATACAGGCGTGCCCCCACGGGGCAAAAGTAACATAATCGACAGACCTGAAGCAGGGTTCCCCTACCTTTGTGCACGAGCCAATGTGCCCTTCATGCCTGGTATTTACCTCCATATTCCGTTCTGCCGCCAGGCCTGCCACTACTGCGGGTTCCATTTTTCTACCCGCCTGGAGAGCCGGGACGCCATGGTGCAGGCCCTGCAGCGGGAGGCGGCCCTGCAGCGGGATTTTTTCGGGGCGGGGAGCCCGCCGGTGGGAACCATATATTTCGGCGGGGGCACGCCCAGTCTCCTGGCGCCCACACAGATCGCGGCGATGCTGGAGACCCTGCGGAGCCTTTTCCCCGTGGAAGCAGAAGCCGAAGTGACCCTGGAAGCCAACCCGGATGACCTGCATGTTGCCACCCTGAAGGCCTGGGCAGACGCCGGGGTCAACCGCCTGAGCATAGGGGTTCAGTCCCTGGACGACCCGTACCTTCGCTGGATGGGCCGCGCCCACAATGCCTGCCAGGCGCTGGAAAGCATCGACGCAGCCCGTGCGGCGGGTTTCGATAACCTTTCGGTGGATCTCATTTACGGCCTTCCGGAGCTGAGCGACGCAGCCTGGGCCGCTACCCTGCGGCGGATGGCTGCCCTGGCACCTCCTCACCTGTCCTGCTATGCGCTGACCGTGGAGCCGCGCACAGCACTGGCCCACGCCATCCGCCACCATACGCAACCGGCCCCGGAAGACGAACGTATCGCCCGCCATTTTCTGCTGGCGTCGGATATCCTGCAGGAGGCGGGATATGAACACTATGAGATCTCCAATTTCTCCCTGCCGGGCAGGCGTTCCCGGCACAACAGCGCCTACTGGTCGGGAGAGCCCTACCTCGGATTGGGACCCTCCGCCCATTCCTACCGGGGGGACATCCGGCAATGGAATGTCTCCAACAACGCCGTCTACCTCCGCTCCATCACTGGCGGAAAGGTCCCCTTCGAGCAGGAAACGCTGAGTCCCACCATGCACCTCAACGAATACATCATGACCGCGCTCAGGACCCTGGAAGGCTGCAACCTGGCTCACATCGAAGAACGTTGGGGGGCGCCTGCTGCCGCACAGCTGCTGGGCCGGGCAGGCAAATATCTGTCCGGGGGGCAGATGGAGCGGCAGGGAAACCGCCTGGTCCTGCGTCCGGAGGGACGGCTCTTTGCCGACGGCGTGGCCGCCGCTCTTTTTGCGTAGGGAATAGAGCAAGATCGGAGGCCCGCCCTCAGCGGCGGCTCTGCAGGGCGCTGAGGGGGTAGCGGAGGTTTTTGTAACCGATCATATCCACTTTGATGTTCCCCACCGAAATGGGGCTGTTCACCCGTACGGGTATCCGGTTCTTGTCGTCGGTCACCCAGACCGTCATCTTCTCTCCGCCTTCGAAGATCGTCCCTTTGATCAGCAAGGGCTTAAACCGTATCGCCTTGAATTTGCCATAGCGCGTATCCACCGTTTCCCGGCCCATGTACCGGACGTAAATATGATAAACCTCATTGTCCAGGAACATGGTGAAGGGTATCTTGTCTCCCGGCTGGTATTGGTCAAAATCTATATTCCGGGCATAATAAATGGCGCTCATGACGTCCTGCACACAGGGAGGCACCTGGAAGGTGCCGTTCCGGCTCACGGCGGTGTGTGCGGTCTGGTCAAAAGTCACTTCATTCTCCTTGTGGTAATCCCCTTCGTTGACCTCCCGTATGAAACGGGCGGGCAGCATCGTGGCGGTATCGATGTAGGTTTCGTAGCGGTCCCGCACCTTGAATATCCAGTCGTAGGAGCGGTATGTGCGGCCATCCCCCAACACATGGTAGACCGCCTTCCCGCCCAGGTGCTCCAGGCTGACGCTGAACGTAACCTCTCCGGCGCCGATATACATCATGCCCACATTGTAATAGACCTTGTAAGTGAGTTTTTCTCCAGGCTGGAAAGAAAAATTGCGGACGCCGCAAAAGCCGCTGTCCTGAGCCACAGCGGGCCATTGAGCCAGCAAACTTATCACGAAAAGTAGGGCAATCTTCATACGCGGTCGTCAGTTCGTGGGTGCCGGCTGCTTGTCTTTATTCAGCATCTTTATGCCCAGCAGCAACAGGCTCCCCGCAACGGCCGGAATAACCAGATTGATAAGCCAGATGCCGAGCGTCGCCACAATGATACCTATTTTATTGATACTGAGCAATCCGAGGAAAAACAGGCTCACCTGTCCGCGGACACCCAGTTCAGCGATGGCAATGGTTGGAATCAGGGACATAACCAGGTAGATGAAGAAAATGATCAGCAGCCCCTGCCACCAGATCATCTGTACACCCACCCCGTCCAGTAAAATCAAATACTGTGCCGAGAAGACCAGGTACCGGAGCGCCGACAACAGCAGGACCTGAACCAGCAAGCCCCCCGAAAAACGGGTCACCACCAAGGCATAGATGCGCAGACGCCGCAACCAGCGAATGCGCTGAAAAAGGGTAACGACGATCCCCAGCCGGAAGTAGACCAGCAAGCCAACTGCCGCAATCAACACGACGGCAAAAAGGATCACCTTTTGCCATACATGGGGCATGGGGGCAGTCGGGCTCAGGGCCGGCTCAAAATGGACGATATAGAAAATGAGCCCGGCTATGCCCATCACGACGGTCACGATGAACTGGCTGATGCTGCCGACCAGGGTGACGGCGATGGCGCGGAGCCGGCTGGATTGGCGCAGGTACAGGATACGCCCTCCGTACTCGCCGATGCGGTTTGGGGTATTGATCGACAGGGATACGCCGGAAAGGATGGCATAGAAGGCCTTGCGGAAGGATATTTTCTCCAGGGGGGTCACCAGCAGTTGCCATTTACGGGCCTCTATGCCCCAGTTCACCAGCATCAGGCCGGTCACGGCCAGGATGGACCAAAGCCCCTCGCCGTGAAATACATCCTGCAGCCGCCGCACCGAGAGCTGCAGGTTTTCCTGGTTCCGCACCTGGTGATAAATGGAATAGGAAAGCCAGGCGAACAGCCCCAGGCCTATGACCGAGTTGAGTATTTTTTTGGTACTTTTGTCAATCACGGCAAATTTTCACAAACCTAAGGCAAAAATCCGAAAGGCCGTGGCCGCCTCCGTACAGGCTTCGAAGTTGGAACCCAAAGTTGATCCGTGCTGAAATCGTCGTCCATGGCTGCCTCCTGTCCCCCGGACATTATTCTCGGGATTGACCCCGGGACGGTCATGATGGGCTATGGGCTGATCTGCCGGGAGCGCGGGGGCATGCGCTTTTTGGATATGGGGAGCTTGCGCCTGAGCGGCTGCCGCGACCCATACGAACGCCTGCAGCGCATCCACGAAAAGGTCAGTGAGCTGATTGCCAGCCACCGGGCCACGGTATTCGCTATCGAGGCGCCCTTTTTTGGCAAGAATGTCCAGTCCATGCTGAAACTGGGCCGGGCCCAGGGTGTCGCCATCGCGGCGGCTATGCAGGCCGGCCTGCCGGTATGCGAATACGCCCCCAAAAAAATCAAACAATCGATCACCGGCCATGGCAACGCCAGCAAGGAACAGGTCGCGCTCATGTTGAAGCGCCTGCTGCAGTTCGGGGAAACACCGGCCCATATGGATGCCACCGACGCCCTCGCCGTCGCCGTCTGCCATCACTTTCAGCAACGTCTGCCGCCATCCACCGGAGGCAGTGGCGGATGGAAGGCATACATCCGGCAGCACCCGGAAAAGGTCCGGAATATGTAATCTTTCGCCAGCGCCTGAAGCCGCTGAAAACAGGTCCCCATGAAATCCTCCACGCTGAGAATCATCGTCACGGGCGCCACCATCCTGATCGTCCTGGTCATGGGCGCACAGCTGTACTGGCTGAAGAAAACCTACGCCCTGGAAGAAAAGGCCTTCAATGTGAAGGTTCACAGCGCCCTGCGCTCTGTGGTGGAGGCCGTGCGCTTCGCCCGCAAGGACAACACGCCCTTCGCCGAGATGATCACCCAGCCACGGCCCAACTATTTCATTGCCCGCCTGAAATACCCGGCGGACAGCGATGAGGTGGAATTCCTGCTCAAAAAAGCCTTTGAGGAATACAATGTCTTTACCAGTTTCCGCTTTGGCCTGTACAACGCGGCGACCGGGCAATGGGAACACCAGCGGTTCATCACCTCCGGGGAGACCTCCGATGGTTATTCCTCGGAAAGCCTGCCCGTCATCCGGCAACCCTATAATTATATTGGCGTGCTGTTCCCCAACCGGCGGGCTTTCATCATCCACGAGATGGACTTCTGGATCTACTCCACGCTCCTGCTTTTGCTCGTCATCATCGGCTTCGCCATTACGATCTTCAAACTGCTTCGCCAGCGCCAGCTCTCCGAGATCCAGAAAGACTTCATCAACAACATGACCCATGAGTTCCGCACACCCATCTCCACCATCCAGTTGTCTACCGAGGTGCTGAAAAAGAACCGCTCCGTCAATGCTGACCCGCGGCTGTTCCGTTACGCCAGCATCATCGAAAACGAAGTCAACCACCTGGAAGGCCAGGTCGATCGTGTGCTGCAGGTTGCCAAGATGGAAAAACATGCCCTGCATCTGGAGAAAGAGCCTGTAAACATCCACGAAGTCATTGCACAGACCGTGCAGGATTTCGACCACGCCATACGCCAGAAAGGCGGTCTTTTCCGGTTGGAACTGAAAGCTACTCGTCCTGTCCTCACGGCCGACCGCCTGCATTTCACCAACATCCTGTTCAACCTGGTGGATAATGCCATCAAATATGCCGTCCAGCCGGAAGTCACCATCACCACGGCTGACGATGGGCGGGGCGTCATGGTGTCGGTCGCTGACAATGGCATAGGCATACCCCAGAAATACCACAAGTTCTTGTTCACCAAATTTTTCCGGGTGCCTACGGGCAACCTGCATGAAGTCAAGGGTTTTGGGCTGGGGCTGAACTATGTGAAGCTCTATACCCGGGCTTTCAACGGGAATATCGTCATGCAAAGCGAACCGGGAAAAGGTAGTATTTTTACCCTGCGCTTTGCGGAAGCCCACAAGCCTTAACACCACGTTATGGAAAAGAAATCGCGGATCCTGCTGGTCGAGGACGACACCAACCTCGGATTCGTCATCAAGGATAACCTTGAGGAGGCCGGCTACGAAGTCATTCATTGCATCGACGGGGAGAGCGGCTGGCAGCAATTCCAGAAAAAACCTTTTGACCTCGCCCTGCTGGATGTCATGATGCCCCGCAAAGATGGCTTCACCCTGGCCAGGGAGATCAGGGAAAAAAATGAAATGATCCCGCTGCTGTTCATCACCGCCAAGACCATGGAAGAAGACAAGGTCACCGGGTTTGAAACAGGGGCAGATGATTACATCAGCAAGCCTTTCGGGATGAAGGAACTGCTGCTGAGGATAGAGGTTTTTCTGCGGCGTACCCGGGCGTTGAATGCGGACAAGAACATCCTGTTCCGCATTGGCCGGCTCACGTTCAATTATGGTGAGATGACCCTGTCGGGCGAGAAAAAAGAGCGCATCCTGCTGACGCAAAAGGAGGCGGACCTCCTGAAATTTTTATGCGAGAACCCGAACAAGACCCTGAAACGGGAAGAGATCCTGCTGCACGTGTGGGGCAAAGCCGACTATTTCCTGGGCCGCAGCATGGACGTCTTCATCACCAAGCTCCGGAAGCATTTCAAGGCAGACAGCCGCATAGAGCTGGCCACCATCCATGGGGTGGGCTTTAAGTTTCACGTGCCGGCCAGCGCCTGATTCAGGAGAGATGGGCGAGGATCTTGTCCTGCGCACTCTTGAGCTCTTCCGGCGTGGGTTTAAGCTTACCCCGGGTAAAGTTAATGTCATCCATGCTGTTCAGGGGGATGAGGTGCAGGTGGGCATGCGGCACTTCCAGTCCCACCACGCTCAGGCCCACCCGCTGGCAGGGAAACGCCTGCTCAATGGCGTAGGCAATGGGCTTGGCGAACAGCAGGATCTCCCGCAAATACTGGTCTTCCATGTCCAGGAATTTGTCCACCTCCACCTTCGGCACCACGAGGGTGTGCCCGGGGACCAGGGGATATGCGTCCAGGAAGGCGAAGAACTTGTCATTTTGCGCGATAACATAGCCGGGCAATTCACCCCGGATAATCTTCGTGAAAATCGTCATGACCGCTATTTTTCTACTTATGGATAAGTCATCGTCCCCTGTCTCCGCAAATGCCCTGCAACCGACATGGGGTACTGCCCAAATATAGCCAATTGTTTCCGAGGCTGTATGCCGGATGGCCTTGTATCGTGGTGGGGCTACATCCATTTCCTTCGCCCAGGACGCTGGCCTCCCTGAACGCTCATGCCTTTGCCGGCGCATAGTACAGGACGACCGCGCCGCTGCCCAGGGTTTTTGTCTTCAGAAGCTTCAGCATGGTCTTCTCGTTGATGTTTTTAAACAAAGGCAACCCGCTGCCGGCTACCACCGGATGGATACAGAGCTGGTATTCATCGACGACATTAAGCTTCATGGCGGCCACGATCAGACTGGGGCTGCCGACCAAGATGTCTTTACCCGGCTGCTCCCTGAGCGCCATGACTTCTTCCGCAAAGCTCCGTTCTGCCAACACCGCGCTTTTCCATCCTACCGCTTTCAACGAATGTGAAAAAACAATCTTGGGGACCTTGTCGATGATCACCGCGAAGTCGTCCAGCGCTTTATTACCGCTGGGGGACTCCAGCAGGGTTGGCCAGTATTCCATCAACTGGTACGTTATCCTTCCGTACAGGATAGCGCCGGCGTTACGCAACAACTCCGTATAGTGCTGATGCAGTTCGTCATCTGCAATGCCCGACGTGTGGTCACAAAATCCGTCAAGTGTCATATTGATTGCTGCGATTACCTTTCTCATTCCTGGCATTTGTGGGATCAGCGGAATAGCTGCTGGTTATTGTCCTGCATGGTACCCCCAAGGGCTCTGAGGGCGGGCGCTTGTGCGTGGGGGGCGATATGCGAACCTAAAGTTAACCAAAAATACGGGCAAGTCCTTCTTTCCATGAAGACCGGCGGCTTCAGCAGACTGTCCTGCTCACCCCGGATCTCCCGCGGGGTGAAACACGGCCAGCGAGGCTGGCCAGGACGCCACCGCACCAGGATGGCCCGGGGTCCTGCCCAAACGGTCCCTTCCGATGTTCATGCACCTAAAAAACATAGCTTTGCCGTATGGAACTTAACCACAAAACCGAAAAAGTATGTCTGTATTTTCCGAAGAGTACGCCAAGGAACTGAAAGCAGAAGCTCCGGCCACCCGCAAATGCCTGGAGCGTATTCCGCCTGAATTGTTCGGCTATAAGCCCCACGAGAAATCCATGTCCTTGGGTTATCTCGCCCTGCTGGTGGCTGAGATTCCCAAGTGGATCACCACCATGATCCAGGCCTCGGAGATCGATTTTGCCACCTTTCCCCATGCCCAACCCCAAACCACCGAAGACCTGGTCGCCCATTTTGAGGAGAACCTGCAGGGTGCCCTGGAAGCCCTGAAGGACCTGCGCGATGAGGCCCTGGAAGAGCCGTTCTTCCTCAAAAACCAGGGCCAGACCCTGTTCAGCTCTCCCAAAAAAATCAACATCAGCAGTTCGATCAACCATTGGGTACACCACCGCGGGCAGCTGACTGTCTATATGCGGCTGAACGATATCCCTGTGCCAGCCATTTACGGCCCTTCCGCCGACGACCGCGGGTTCTAAACCAGCGGTACGGGTTCCTTGGGCTCTGCGACCGGCTCACCGGACACTGGCAGGGCGGGCTGCTCCTCCCCTGCCGTCCCGGGCTCGCCAGGGCCCAGGCCTCTGCGTCCCGCCAGCAACAACAGCAAGCCGGCCGCGGCAGCCAGGACCATCACCAGGGCCAGGGTACGCATGGGGCTTGTCTTACCCAGGCTCATCAGCGCAGATACCAACGCCCCCAGTCCGGTCTGCAAGCCACCCAGCAAAGCCGCTGCGGTACCCGCCTGCCGGCTGAACGGCGACAAGGCCAGGGCACTGGCATTCGGAAAGGTGATCCCTGTGGAACACAGTATGGTAAACAGCAGGGCCAGGGTTTGCCACAGGCCCAGGAAGCCCAGCAGTTGCCCGGCCAGGAATACCATGGAAGCCGTCAACTGCAGCGTCATGGCCGAGCGCACCAGTTGCGCACTGCTGCGGCGGCGCAGCAAGACCCTGTTCAGCTGTCCAGAACCGATAAACCCTACCGACAAGGCCGCGAAGATCCAACCGAATACACGGGGCCCCACATGAAAATACTCCATGAAGACTACAGGGGCCCCGGAGACATAGGCGAAAAGTGCAGCGAAGGCCGCCGTGCCGGACAACGCGTAGGTCCAGAACATCCTCACACTCATGACCGACCAAAAGTTGCGGATGATCGGCAAGGGTTTTAGGGATAAGGTGGTATCCGGCACAAAGCTTTCTTGGAGATACAACCCGACGGTTCCCAGCATCAGCAACGCCAGGCCGGCGAGAATGAAAAACACGCCCTGCCACCCGAAGGCCATGGTCACATAGCCGCCTACCGTCGGCGCGATCATGGGCGAGGCGCCCACGACCAGCAAAAGCAAAGAAAGCACTTTAGCCGTATCCTTCACCGGGAACAGATCCCGCACCATGGCCAGAGATCCTACCGCGGCAGCACAGCTGCCGATGGCCTGGAGGAAACGGAGCAGCGTCAGCTGGCCCAGGCTGTGGACCATGGTGCAGCCCAGGGATGCCAGTATATATACGGTCAATCCGATATAGAGGGGCCGTTTCCGGCCAAAACGGTCCAGCAGCGGACCGTACAAAAACTGCCCTGCCGAGATGCCCACAAAGAAGCTGGACAGGGAAAGGGCCACCCGCGCCACCGGCACACCCAGGTCCCCGGCTATCGCGGGGAATCCGGGCAGGTACATGTCAATGGAAAAGGGGCCCAGGGTGGTCAGGGCACCCAGGATCAGGATCAGCAGCGCGGTCTGCCGCGGCGGACGTTGAAGGTCATGCATGGGCGATGGTTGGCGTGGCTCCGGGCTGCAGGCTGCCAGGAGTGCACAGGATCATGACGGATTTATCCGGCGGAGAGGCCTAACAGGAATTGTGCCCAAAAGCCGGATAACGATGTACAAGGGGCTTTTCTGTCAAAACGGCAAGGCAGGGACATGCGCCAGGAGAAGCGCCCTTCATTTTGGCTGGTAATAGCGCACATAATCCACTTCGAAGCGGATGGGAAAGGCGGCCCCGGCAGGATCTCCGCCATTTTGACCCAGGGCCAGGTTAAGCAGGAGGTATTGCGGCTGGATGAAAGGGTACGCCCCATCCGGATTTTGGGCCGCCCGGACAGACGTGCTGTTGAGCAGTTCCCCATCGAGGTACAAGGCGATGCTGTCCCTGTTCCGCTCCAAACGCCAGATGTGAAACTTGCGGACCCATGCCGGGTCCCTGTCGGTGAAATGCGCCAGGGGGATCCGCCGGGTATCCCAGCGGGCAACGCCGGGCTGCTGACCACCCCAGGCGGCATTGGCCAGGATCGTCGGGCGGCCCTTCACGCGGTAGAACTCCATGAGGTCGATCTCCCCGTCGTTAGGCCAGTGTCCCCGCAGGCCGAGGGTCCACAGTGCGGGCCATGCCCCGGATGCCGTGTCGATGCGGGCCCGGATCTCGTACATCGTCTAGTCGTCGCTGTCCTCGTAGGC
>CBINPH010000056.1:0-11875 GCA_966252445.1 uncultured Chitinophagaceae bacterium
CGGCATTGTAAAAGTGGTACACAACGCCTTTCCAGCGCAGCACCCAGGGCTTGTGGGCATACTGCCGGTCATAGTCTTCGGAAGGCTCGACCAAATTCCGACCCGTCCAGGTAGTCCAGTGCAACAGGTCATAGGAGCAGGCGAAGCGATCGAAGGCGGAAGGGTCCCCGTCGGTCCAGCCATGCCCGAAATAAAACATGACATAGAGGCTGTCCATGCGTACGATCTGCGCATCCCCGCAGATGCCGCGGCCCCTGGTGATCACCGGCGCGTCTCCCAGGCGCGTCCAGTGGCGCATATCGCGGGAGCCGGCCATGGCGATGCTCTCGAAGCGGGCGCCCCGGGCATCGGTGCTGTCGCCGGCGGCATTGTAAAACATCACAAAGGGATAACCCGTCCGGGCGGAAGGGTCGCGGATGACCGTGCTCTTGAAGATGGTCTGCCGGTCGTACCAGCGGGCCTCGGGATCCCGGGGCGACAACACGGGGCTTTCCAGGCGCTGCCAGCTGCTGGCCCGGCCCAGGTCCTGAGTGAAGGCCATGCCCACGCCCAGGCGCCCCGCCTCATAGCCGCTGTCCGACCCGCCCAGGTAAGAGATCCAGTACCGGCCACCGAAGCGCTGCGGCGCCATGCTGCCGCCCCACGCAAGGTCGATGAGGGCGGGATAACCGGCCTTCTGACTGGCATCCCAGGTGCCGGGGGTGAAGGACATCACCTTGCCCAGGGGCTTCCAGTGCAGCAGGTCATCGCTGGTGGCCAGCCAGCTCTCGTAGCCGTGCCCGTCAAAGACGATGTAGCTCATGTACCACCGCCCGTGAAGGCGGAAGACGGTGGGGCTGTCCGCCATCTTGCCCGGGCCCGCGCTAAGGACCACCCCGTATTTATAGGGGGTGCTGACCGCCCGGTATACCCGCTGCATAACACTGTCCGCCACCTGGGCGCCGGCGAAGAAACCGGACAACAGCAGGACCATGAGCAGGGCGGTGGCCGCAAGGGCCCGGGGCAGGCATCGAAGGCAAGGCATAGCTACAGGTTATCGTGATCAACAAGAGAACGGGCTACCGCACGACGGGGAATTCCGAGATGCGGAGCGTGGTGCAGCCGTACGGCAGCAGGGTGATCTCTTCGGCATGCCCGCCCTTGGGCATGGGCTGGGGACTGTACGGCAGGGGCCCCGCATCGCCCTTGTACAGGGTCCAGTCAGGCAGCCGCACGCCACGCGTCCGGATGATCACCGGGGCCTGGTCCTGGCTCCAGGGCCTGTCGCCCACGGGCCCGCGCCGGATCACCTGGAAGCGCGCTTCGACGGGGCGATCCCTTTCTGCCAGCAGCCCGTAGTTCCAGGGCGTGGTGGGAAACACTTCCATATAGCTGCCATAGATATCGTCGTTGTCCACATGCTGCCAGCGCTCCCCAATCTTCAGGGCATAGACCAGGGGGCCACGTTCCACCGCCACGGCATGTTCCTGCCAGCGGCTGAGCCTCACCTGCATGGGCAGGGTCAGCACCAGGCGGTCCCCTTCGCGCCAGCGTCTGTCCACCTTCACCATGCGGCCGCCGGCCACCCGGCGCCAGGGACGTCCGTTGATCTCGATGAGGGCGCTGTCGCACCAGCCGGGAATACGCAGGTGAAAAGGGAACTGCAGCTCCCGGGGGCTGTGGCAGGTAAAAGCCACCGTCTCCTCGAAGGGATATCCGGTCTCTTCGGTGAAGGACACTGTGGTCCCGTCGCCGACCCGCAGGCGCACATCCGAAGGGGCATAGGCCAGGGCGGCCACGCCGCTGTCGGCGCTGGCCATCCACAGATGCTGGGTGAACTTGGGCCATCCCTGGTGCATATTGCAGGTGCAGCAGGGGTAGCCCGACAGGAGCCCGAACACCTGGTCCGTGCCGCCGTGCGTGGTCACGAAGTTACGCGCCCGGCGCGAGATCAGCACCTGGTTGGGCTGCTGGTAGTATTGCCGGGCCATGTAGTCGTCGGTGGCCTGGGTGGGCAGGGCGTTGAAGGCCACCTTTTCCAGGTGGTCCATGTATGCCACGTTGCCGGTGACGGCCATCATCTGCTCCAGGGAGAACATCAGCTCCACCGCGGTGCAGAGCTCCGATCCCTGGGTGGCGCCGTTGCCATGGGTAAGTTCGTCGGCGCCGAACATGCCCTGGGGCTGGCCCACGAAACGGCGGATGTCGCTGAAGGCCGTCTCCACGGCGCGCAGGTATTTTTCCTCAGGATGCTGCTGGTAATAGATCACCGGCTGCTTGATGCCCTGCGCGAGGTTCACGCCATGGAAATGAAACAGGTCCGGGAGGTCGTTGCGGCCGAGAAAAGACCCGGTCCAGTCAAAGGTCTGGGCATGCAGCAGGTCGCCCAGCGCCAGCAGGGCACTGTCTCCCGTGATGTTGTAAAGCCAGTACACCACCATCAGGTTGTCGCCGCCCCGCTGCGCACCCCACCAGCTCCAGTGATCCAGGGGCTTGGCAGGCAGCTCCTTGAGCTGATAGTGAAAATACCGCGTCATCAGCGTGATCACGCGCCGGTCGCCGGTGGCCTCGTAATACTGCTTCAGCACCTTCAGCATGACCATCTTGGGCCACCAGTCCTGCGGCTTGTCCTTTTGCAGCCCCGTTTCGGGCGTGGGCGGCTGCGCCGGGGGCATGGGCCCGAAATACCCGTCCGGCTGCTGATGGCTGAGCGACCATTCAATCCATGGCCGTACCTTGGCCTTCAGGGCGTCGTCGTCCAGGATATAGGCCAGGGGCAGCAGACCGTCCAGCCAGTAGGGGCCGCGTTCCCATACATCGCCGTCCCCGCCCAGCCAGCCGTTCCGCGGACCGACCACCGGGGCATAGAGGCTGTCGAGGTGCCCGGTCATCCCGTTCTTCATGGTCAGCAGCTGTTCCTTCAGCCAGCCCCGGGGGTGGATGGCGCCCAGGGGCAGCTCGAGGTAAGGATTGGGCTGCAGCGGCGCCCGGTTCTGTCCGTAGAGGCCGGCAGGCCCCTGTGCCGCTGCGGACAGGGTCATGCCGCAGCAGGCGATGAGGAGGTGCAGCAGCAGGCGGCACCGTGGTGTTCCATAACGCTTGTTCATAGGTTCGTTTTGGGTCTGTCAGCAATGACCTGCCCGCTCAGGGACAGGGTTACGGCCGCCGGCCGGGGCCCGGCATAGGCCTCGCGGCCGTCTACCAGGATGCGGAAGCCCCGTCCCCGGCGGTAGCGCCTTCCCGTCTGGTCGTACAGGACGGTGATGATGCGGCCGTGGTAGCGTACGTTGTCGAGGCAAAAATAATCCCACTGCCCCTGGGGGAGCAGGGGCCTGAGCTCCAGGCTGTCATCCCAGCGGGGACGTATGCCTATCAGCCCCGTGATGACCAGGTCGCAGAAGCTCGAATGGTTGTAGTCTTTACCGCGCTCCCGGCCTCCCTTGCCGGCGGGCCAGGGGCCTTCGGGCCACCGGGCCAGCCGGGTCCTGGAGATCCAGTCCCCCGTCAGCGGGTTGAGGTTCTCGTCGATCCAGGGCAGGACCCGGCCGTCAGGCAGGCGCCGCCGCTGGCTGCGGGCATACACCATGAGCAGGCGGTAGTAGTCCGCCCGGGTGACGCCGGCATGCCGGTAATTGTCCAGCAGGTTGGCCATGGCCGTCAGGGTCTGGCTGGTGGCATAGGGCCATGAAGGCCCGTTCCACTGGCACTCATGATCCTGGTAGCTGAGTCCGAAATAGGGATGCCGCCGCTCGCAGGTGGTGGGGCCGTAAGGCGCGAAGAAGCCCGCCGTGTCCATCAGCTGGCGCCAGGCGGCCGCATAGCGGGGCTCGTCGGCCGGCAGGTTGAAGTACCAGGGTACGAAGCCGATAAGCTCCCGCACGGGCAGCACGGCGGGATGGGTGCTGTTGCGATCCAGGGCTATGCTGCCGAAGAACTGCAGGCTGTCGCTCCAGAGCCAGCGCTGCACACCCCGGCGCAGCGCCGCCGCCCTGGCCCTGAAGCTGTCGGCCATCGCCGGGCGCCCCGCCCGCTGCGCCAGGGTCGCCAGGGCCAGGGCGTCCCCGTACATATAGCTGTTGATGGTCGGCCGTATGCCCCGGTACCCGGGGACGGCCTTCCCGTCGTTCGCACATTGCCCCCCGGCGCTGACCTCCATACCATCGGCGCCGTCGAGCTGCCAGAACAGATGATGGATGTCCTCGCGGTGGGTACGCTCCCAGGCCCGGTAATTGGCCGCCAGGGAATCCAGCCACTGCCCGCGCTGCTGCGCGCGCGGATGGACCTGGCCAAAGGCCTGCCAGGCATCCGCGCTCCAGAAGCTGTATTTGCGGGTGTCCTGGCCGGCGCTTTCCATCCAGAAGCGCATGTAATCGTTGAGGTATACCGGGTCGTGCAGCCAGCGCCCTTCGTAGAAATGATGTCCCGCGGCACAGCTGATGGTGTTGTAAAGGCCCGCCCAGGGCACCGAGGGAAGGAACTCGGTGATGACGAAGCCGCCGGGGGTCTTCCGGATATGCTTGCGGTAGGTCCACCAGCGGAAGTAGTAGGTCTCCTGCAGGTCTTCATCGGGGCAGTCCAGGAAAGGGATATTTTTTTCCAGGAAGGCCCAGGCGGCCGCATTGGGGATGTATTGGCGGTACAGCTCCTCATCCTCCCTGTTGAAGCGCTCCACGTAATGCCGGAAAGCATCCGCGGAAAGCACCCGCGGCTGCGCGGCTGCGGGGCGCAGCAGCAGGAGGGCAGCGATCAGCGGTGTCACCCACTGCAGATTCATGAACCGGGCGTTTTTTCAGGGATCAGCACCGCCCCGGCGGCCCGCCGGGGCATCCATATCTGCATGGGGCCCTCCCCACGGTTGGCCCAGCTGTAATACGGGATGGCCGTCACCTGGCGCATGGCGGTATGTACCGCGCGGCCGTCGCCGCTCGCCGTGACCACCGGGGCCCTGGCCCCGAGGGTGACCACGCCGCCCAGCAGGCCGGCCTGATAGCTGGCCTGGAAGCGTACATCGTCGGCCAGGATGATGTTGGTGACCTGGCCGCCGTTGTCCGGATGCTCAAAACAATAGACCAGGGGGCCGCGCTGCAGGGCTACGCGGCCGCGGTCTTCCTGCACGCTGTCCAGGGCCACCACCCGGCGCACGTCCATGGGCAGCTCCAGCTCCACCACATCCCCTTTCTTCCATGTCCTGTCCACCACGGCATAGCCTTTTTCCAGGCGCAGGGGATAAGGCTGCCCGTTGACGCGGAGGCTGACCCCGCCCCTGCCCTTGTCCAGATAACGGTAGGTGTTCCCCGGCACGGGCTCTTCGCCGGCCCATCCCGGTATGCGCACCCGCAGGGGAAAGGCGATCCTGCGGGAGGGGTCCACGCTGATGTGCACCTGTCCTTTCCAGGGATAGTCCGTCTGCTGCGCCAGGCGCACGCTGCCGCGGCCCAGGGGCAGGGTGGTCTCGCTGCCGACGAACAGGTTGACCCACAGGCCGGTGCCGGAGCGGGCATAGATGTAATTGCCCACGGAGGCCACCAGCCTCGCGATGTTGGAGGGGCAGCAGGCCGTGCCGAACCATTCCTTCCGGCCATAGCCGCCGTGCGAGGCCAGCGGGTTGCCGTAAAAAAAGCGGTCGCCGCGCAGGGAGAGGCCGTCCAGCGCGCCGTTGTAGAGGCTGCGCTCCAGCACATCCACATAGCGGGCTTGGCCCGTGAGCATATTCATCCGCTGGTTCCAGAACACCATGCCCACCGAAGCGCAGGTCTCGCAATAGGCCTCGTAGTTGGGCAGGTCATAGTCGGCGCTGAAACCTTCGTTGCGGCCCGAGGAGCCTATGCCCCCTGTGACATACATGTTGCGGTAAACCACATCCTCCCATACCGCTTTCATGGCCTGGAGGTAGGCGGAGTCCCCCGTCGCTGCGGCGACGTCGGCGACGCCGGTATACAAATACATGGCCCGCACCGCATGGCCGGTGATCTGCGTCTGCTGGTCCACGGGCAGCGCATCCTGACAGTAGGCGGGGTCTTTCCACTGGTCCCATATCTTGCCGGCCCCGTAACCATGCCCGCGCTGTTCGAGAAACCAGCGGGACAGCTGCAGGTATCGCGCGTTGCCGGTGGTTCTGTACAACTTGACCAGCGCCAGCTCTATCTCCTCGTGGCCGGACACCCAGTGGCGGCCGGACTGGCGGAAGGTGCTGTCGATATGGTCGGCCAGGCGGATGGCCACATCCAGCAGCTGGCGCTTGCCGGTGGTATGGTAGTAGGCGACGGCGGCCTCGATGAGGTGGCCGGCGCAGTAATCCTCGTGCTTCTCCATGTCGGTCCAGCGGTCCTGGAGTCCCCGCAGGGTATAATAGGTGTTGAGGTACCCGTCGGGCTGCTGCGCCGCGGCGATCTTCGCGATCCATTCATCCGCCTTGGCTTCGAGCGCTTTGTCGGGGTGGGTGCGCAGGGCATAGGCGATGGCCTCCAGGGCCTTGTAGACATCGGAGTCGTCATAGTAAATCCCTTCATGCGGTTCCCCGTCGTTGCGCGCCACTTTCTCAAAATTGCGTATGCGCGGCGTCTTGACCTCCGTCTGGTCTATGCAGACGGGGATGGTCACGGTCGCCACCTTGTCGATGCGCGGCTTCCAGAAAGCATCCGTGATCCGCACCTCCGAGAAGCCGACAGGCTGCAGGGTGCCGGCGGACTGCGCCGGCGCCGCCGCGGCGGCCAGCACGGCAGGCAGGATCATCACTGCCGGCCGGCCGGCCAGGCGCAGAAGGCTGTATAGGGTTCTCATGGCTTACTTCAGGTTGGGGTTGGAGTTGATGGCCGACTGGGGGATCATGAAGGTAGCGCGGTCGTCGCCATTGGGCTTGTGCGACAGCCAGCTCTTGGTGGTAAATACCCCGAAGCGGATGTCGTCGCGGCGCCGGTGCGCTTCCCAGGCGAACTCCCAGCCCAGCTCGTCCAGCATGCCGCCAAAGGGCACCGGCTGCTGGTTGCCGGGGTCGACGATCTTATACTGCTCGACATATCCGTATTTGTAACGGCTGTTGCCCTGCAGCTGGGCGCCGGTCACCACGGCCTTGGCCGGCTGGTTCCGGAAGGCACGCTGCCGCACCTCGGTGACCAGCAGGGCCGCCTGGTCGGCATGGCCGCTGCGCAGCAGGCTCTCCGCTTTCATCATGAGCACGCCGGCATAGCGGAAGAACGGAAAGTCGTTGTCCAGGTTGCTCATGGCGCCGACCTTGACCTCGAACTTGTTCATGCGGTATCCTTCAGATTCCCCGGTATAGAGGCCGTCGGGCAGGTCCTTGCTGAAGTTGAGCGGTTTGCCGGCCTGGTCGTAGGAGCCTTTCAGCGGCGTGACGCCGTCCAGGGCGTATTGCGGTCCCATCATCCAGGTATCGGCCAGGCGGCTGTCGGCAGGGTCATAGGTATCGATAAACTGGGTGATGCCCATGGCCGAACCGGAGCCCCAGGGGGTCTCCAGCATATTGCGTTTTCCTTTGAGCGCCGCATGCCAGGAATACATCTCGGGATAAAAGCCCGTGCCCACATTCTGGTCGAAGGGGATGGCCCAGATGATCTCCTTGGAGTGCTCGTTGTCGGTCTTGAAAATATCCCGGTAATTCGTTTCGAGCTGATACTTGTGCGTGTTGATGATGTCGTCGCAGGCGGCGATGCACTCGGCCCAGTGCGGCGTGCCGGTATAGACCTCGGCATTCAGGTACACATTCGCGAGCAGGGCCTTGGCCGCCCATTTGTTGAAGCGTCCGTACATCAGCTGGCTGTTGTCCTCGCTGAGGTCGCCCATGGCCTGGGTGATCTCATCCACGACAAAGGCGTAGATATCTGCGCGGCTGGTCTTCTCCGGCAGGCTCTTGTCGCTGCCGGTAACCAGCACGGCGTCCCCGAAATTGTCCATGATCAGCCAGTAATAAAAGGCACGGGCGACCCGCATCTCCGCGATGAGGCTCTCCCGGGTGACGCCCTGTGGCATGGGCACCTGGTCGCCCTGGAGCAGCTCCAGGATGTTGTTGGCCTTGATCACCCCCATATAAAAACTGTTCCACATGTTGTTGAGCTGGGGGTTCTCCGAGTTCCAGGTATGCAGGTGCATCCGCTTGTAGATGCCACCGTCGTCCCAGCCGGAGGCATTGGCCGGCTGCACCAGCTCGTCGCTGCTGGTCTCGTTGGCCATGTAATAGGTCTGGTGGCTCCACAGGGAGCGGAACCCCGTGTATACGGCGCCGATGGCCTCGTAGGGATTGCTGTACTTGTAGGATTCTTCCGTGACGTCGTGGTACACGGTCTCGTTCAGGTCCTTGTTGCAGGCGCCGCAGAGTGTCACGGCCGCCAGGACGGAAAATATATAATATACAGGCTTGTTCATGTCCGTGGTTTGATCGGTTAGAAAGTGAAGAAAGCGCCGAGGGTATACCGGATGGTGGCGGGGTACCGGTATTTATCGTCTACGCCCGGCGCCGTGCCCAGGATGGGCACTTCCGGATCAATGCCGCTGTAGCCGGTGAAGGTCAGCACGTTGGATGCGGAGCCGTAGATGCGCATCTGCTGGATGTACCGGGAATGAAGGTCAAAGTCGTAGCTCAGCGTGACGTTGTCGATCTTCCAGTAATCGCCTTTCTCAATATAGTAGCTGACATACTGCAGCTCCTGGTTGTCAGCCAGGGGCACCTTGCCGTAGACCTTGTCGTAGGCCGTTTCCAGCAGGTTCCCGCGGGTGAGCATCACGGGGGCGGAATAGAACATCTGCGTCATGTTCAGGATCTGGAAGCCGAAGGCGCCGCGCATGGTGATGTCGAGCTGGAAATGCTTATAGGCAAGGCTGTTGTTCCAGCTGAGGTAGGTCTTGGGAATGCCGTTGCCCAGGATCTGCTTGTCGTCGGCCTGCTGCTGGCTGATCGGCTTCGCCTTGCCGTCCTTGCCCTCGATGATCCAGTGTCCGTTTTCATCGATGTCCACGCTTTTGAAACCCCAGAAATTGCCCATCGGCTGCCCGATCTGTACCCGGTGGGTGGGCTGTTGTATGGGCTCGCTGGTGTTGCCGGCGTCGAAGAAGCCGCTGGCCAGCTGGAAGTTTTTGTCCGACAGGGACAGCAGCTTGTTGCGGTTGGTGGAGTAGTTGGCCGAGGTGGTCCACTGGAGCGGACCGCCGTTCAGCGGGGTGGCTTCCACATGCACCTCGATGCCTTTGTTGGACATGGAGGCGGCGTTGGCGAAGATGGTGCTGTACAGGTAGGGCGGTGTAGCCACGGGGTAGTTGAGCAGCAGGTCGCGCGTGGTCCGCTTGTACAGGTCAATGGAGCCGGTCACGTGGTCGTTAAAGAGCCCGAAGTCCACGCCGATGTTGGCTTCCTCCTTCTTCTCCCACCGCAGGTCCGGGTTGGGGTTCTGCGCCAGGTTGACGGTCTGTATCCACTCCCCGTTGATGTAGACGAACTGGTCGAAGTTCAGCCGCTTCAGGGACGCATAGGGGCTGCCCGGCTCCGTGCCGGTCACGCCGTAGCCGCCGCGCAGCTTCAGCGCGCTGAACAGGCGCTGCGCTTTCATGAAGGTCTCCTGCATCAGGTTCCATCCTGCCGACACGGCGGGGAAGTTGCCGTACTTGTAGTTGGCCCCGAACTTGGAGGAGCCTTCCCGCCGCAGGCTGAGCGTGAGCAGGTACTTGTCCATGAAGGCGTAGTTGACCCGCGCAAAGTAGCCGATCAGCCGGTTGGAGCTCTGTGTGGAGCTTTCAGGCGCCTCGCCGCGCTTGAGGGCCAGGCCCGCCCCCATGTTGTTGTAGGAGAACTGGTCGGTGGGAAAATCCCAGTTCTGCATCCAGTAGTCCTGGTAGTTGTAGTTCAGCCAGCTGTATCCGGCCAGGGCGGTGATCTGGTGCTGGCCGATCTGCTTGTGATAGGTGGCGGTGAGTTCCAGCAGGTTCTCCTCGCTCCGCGTGGTCCCCCGGGATGCGTAGCCGTTCTTGCCGGAACGGACGTTGGAATAATGCTTTTTGGATTCCGAATACCCGCGCACGCTGTTGTTCAGGTCCCGCGAGGCCATCAGCTGGATGTTCAGCGCCGGGATGGGATCATAGCTGATGGTCCCCACGGTGCGCAGGTTGCTGTACTGGTTCTGCCCGTGGGTCTCCTCCAGGAGGGCGACGGGGTTGGCGTAATCGGTCTTGTCCGTATGCTCCGTCCATACGCCATTCTCGTCCTTGATGGGATCCGTGGGGTTGTAGGTGAGGGCGTTCTTGTACACCGTGTTGTTGTAGCTGCCGCCGTCGGAGCCGGAAAAATAATGCTGCTCATAGCCGCTGAGGTCGGCATGCAGGGACAGCTTCCCGTCCAGCATGCGGTGGGTGACCTTGATGCTCGGATACAGCAGCACGTTGTTGGATTTCTTGATGATGCCGTTGAGATTGCGGTAGTTGAGGTTGGCGATATAGCTGGTGTTCTTGGTCCCGCCTTTCAGGCTGACATTGTAGACCTGGGAAAAAGGCACCTGGGTGATCTCGTCCAGCCAGTCCGTGTTGGCGCCGTAGTCTGTGGCGCCGGGCTTCTGCCCGGCCACCAGCTCGCGGTACTGCGAGGGATTCATGAAAGGCAGCTTCTTGGTGATGTGCTCCGTCATGACATAGACGTTCAGGTCTACGGTGGGCCGCAGCTCGCCGTGGACTTTTTTAGTGGTGATCAGGATCACCCCGTTGGTGCCCCGGGTGCCATAGATGGCCGCGGCAGAGCCGTCCTTGAGCACGTCGATGGACTCAATGTCTTCGGGGGCCACGCTGGTGAGGCTGCCGGGGATCCCGTCGATGAGCACCAGGGGGCTGGTGCTGGCCGAGATCGTGGTGATGCCGCGGAGGTTGACCTGAGAGGTGCTGGTGGGGTTCCCGTCGGGGACGGCTACGGCCAGGCCGGCGACCTGTCCCCGGATCAGCTGCGCCGCATCCGTGGCGGCGCCCTTCACGAAGTCCTCCGCCTGCACGCTGGAGATGGCGCTGGTGATGTCACCCTTGCGCTGCACCCCGTAGCCAACGACAACCAGCTGGTTGAGGCCTGTGGAGGAGGCTGCCAGGCGGATATCCAGGTTGGTCCTGCCGTTCAGCGGTATCTCCCGGCGGTCGTAGCCTATATAGGATACCAGGAGCACGGCATCTTCCGGCGCCGACAGGCTGAAATGGCCCTCGGCATCCGTGGTGGTGCCCATGGTGCCGCCCTTGACCTGCACGGTGACACCGGCGAGGGGCTCACCCGTGGCCGAGTCCACCACGCGGCCCTGCACCTCGGCGAACAGCGGCGCCTCCACCGGCGCCGGCCGGCGGGCCTGGACCACGATGGTGGTGCCCATGATGGCATATTCGAGGACCTGGTCGCGGAAGATCTCGTCCAGAGCCTCGCGCAGGGGCGTGTCGTTGAAATGCAGGTTCACCCGCCTGGCCTCCCGCACCATATGGTCATTGTACAGGAACTCGTAGCCGGTCTGCTGCCGGATGGCACGGAAGACCTGGCCCAGGGTAGCGTTCTTACCCGAATAGGTGATACGCTGGGCCTCCGCACGGGCGCTGACCTGCATGCAGGCTGCCAGCAGTATGACGGCGGTGATCTTCATAACCAGGATGGTCTGATCTGCGATGCCCCTCCACCGGGGGGAGCGACCGCACCATAATGATAAATGCATAACTTTGCTCAGTTTGGGTTTTTGTTACATAGTCTTTTGCATGCCATAACATCATCTGCGCCAAGCAGGTGGGTTAGCCCGAACGACCCCGGAAGCACCGCGAATGCTTCCGGTTTTTTTTTGCTTACCCACCTGGAGCCGGGCTGCCCGGCGAGAGATCAATCCAGCACCTTGACCGTCCGGCCTTCGATCTACCGTGGCCACTCCGATGGAACAACCCGCCC
>CBINPH010000057.1:0-11703 GCA_966252445.1 uncultured Chitinophagaceae bacterium
GTGGGCTTGGCGCTTCCGCGGATATCCCTTACATTGGACGTCAAAACAGCTACCCATGGCATCGAACAACCGCCGCCGTTTTATCCGCCAGCTCAGCGTCCTTCCCCTGATGGCCGGCCTTCGCCCCTTCCGGGATGTTCTCCCCGCCACCGGCGGCCATGCCGGCGCCGCCGCAGGGCGGAAGCCTTTTTTCCGGATATCCCTGGCCGAGTGGTCCTTCAACCAGGAGCTGTTCGCCGGCAAGATGACGAACATGGAATTTCCCGAGCGGTCCATCAAGGAATTCGGCATCGACACGGTCGAGTACGTCAACCAGTTTTTTATGGACAAGGCCAGGGATAAAAAATACCTGGCCGAGCTGAAAAAGCGCTGCGACGACCTGGGCGTGCGGAGCCTGCGCATCATGTGCGACGGTGAGGGCGACATGGGGGAGACCAACGAGGCGAAGCGCAAGCAGGCGGTGGAGAACCATTACAAGTGGGTGGAGGCCGCACAGTTCCTGGGTTGCAGCGACATCCGCGTCAATGCCCGGGGCAACGATACCCCCGAGGCGGTGGCCGATGCCGCCGTGCGGTCGCTCAGCGAGCTGACGGCCTTCGGGACCGACCACGGGGTGGAGGTGATCGTCGAGAACCACGGCGGATATTCTTCCGACGGCCGCTGGATCGCCGCGGTCATGAAGCGCGTGAACAACCCCCACTGCGGCCTGCTGCCCGACTGGGGCAACTTCTGCCTCCGCGAGGGCAAGGGCCCCGACGGGAAGGAGACCTGCCTGCAAGAATACGACCGTTACAAGGGCACCGAGGAGATGATGCCCTTCGCCAAGGGGGTGAGCGCCAAATCCTACGCCTTCGATGCGGAAGGCAACGAGACCACCATAGACTTCGGCCGCATGCTGGACATCACCCGCCGGGCGTGGTTCAAGGGATATATGGGCATAGAGTTCGAGGGCGGCGGCCCGACCATCACGGAGGAGGAGGGGGTGCGCAAGACCCTGGCCCTGCTGAAAAAGCTGGGCTAAGCCGCCCCGGCCGGGGGGCCGCGCATGTCCGTCCCATATGAACAAATCCCTGTACATTTGCGGCGGCACAGCGGCGCATATGGAACAGCCTCTCACCCTATCGTTCGATAACTCCGAATTCACCTTTGCCTACAAGACGGACAAAGAGCTCCGCCAGGCGCGCCTGATCTTTTCAGCCATGCGTTTCGCCTGGCTGGTCAAGGCAGGCACGGTGCTCACGCGCCTGGCGCTGCAGTGGAAGCTGCCGGTGCGCGGCCTCATCCGCCGCACCATCTTCCGGCAGTTCTGCGGCGGGGAGACCCTGGCGGCCGCCGCACATACGGCGGAGCGCCTGGGCCGCTTCGGGGTGGCGGTGATCCTGGACTACGGGGTCGAGGCCGCTGAAGGGGAGGAGAACTACGACCAGGCCGTCCCCGAGTTCCGCAAGGCCATCGCCTATGCGGCCAGCCAGGCCAATATCCCTTTCGTGAGCATCAAGGTGACGGGCTTCGCCCGCTTCGCCCTGCTGGAAAAGATCCATGCAGGCGCGGCGCTGCTGCCCGCAGAAGAGCAGGAGATGCAGCGCGTGCGGGAGCGCATCCATGCCATTTGCCGCTGCGCTGCCGAACATCATGTCGGCGTGCTCATCGACGCCGAGCAGAGCTGGATACAGCACCCCGTGGACGCCCTCGCCGACGAGATGATGGAGACCTACAACAGGGGCCGGGTGATCGTCTACAACACCTTCCAGCTCTACCTGCGCGACAAGCCGGCTTTTCTGCAGGCTTCCCTGGAGCGCAGCGCCCGCGCGGGATACCTGCTGGGGGCCAAGCTGGTGCGGGGAGCCTATATGGAAAAGGAACGGCGCCGCGCGGAAGAGCAGGGTTATCCCTCCCCCATACAGCCCGACAAGGCCGCTACGGACCGGGCCTACGACGGGGCGGTGGCCCTTTGCCTGGACCGCCTGGAAGAGGTGGGTCTTTTTATCGGCACGCACAACGAGAAGAGCTGCATGCTGGGCGCCCGCCTGCTCCACGAAAAAGGCATCGCCCACGATCATCCCCATGTGCATTTTTCCCAGCTCTACGGGATGAGCGACAACATCACCTTTAACCTGGCCAGGGCCGGGTATAAGGTATCCAAGTACCTGCCTTACGGACCCGTGGAAGAGGTATTGCCTTACCTGATCCGCCGCGCCCAGGAGAACAGCGCCATCTCCGGGCAGACCGGCAGGGAGCTGGGCCTGATCCATGAAGAGCTCCGCCGCAGGCGGGCCCTGTAGACCGCGGAAGCGAAGGTGGAAAGGTTTTTGCAGGGCAGGCGGAGGCGGAGTATTTTTGACCGAAATTTCGAGGGGATGAGAAAGCTGATCTTTTTGCTGCTTCTGGCTGCGCCGTCGCTGGTGATGGCACAGGCGCCGGTGGACACCATCATGGTCTCCCCCGGCAAGGAAGGCCTTTATTTCTATCATGTGGTGGAAAAAGGGGAGACCCTCTTCGGGCTGGGCCGCCGCTTCCAGGCGGAGCCCGCCAAGATCGCCGCCGCCAACGGCCTGACGGTAAAGAGCCCCTTAAAGCTCTACCAGCTGATCAAAATTCCCCTGAACCAGGCCAACCTCGAACAGGGCGCCTCCACCGGTGGCCTGCAGCCCCTGTTTCATAAGGTGGTGCGCGGAGAGACCCTGTACCGCATTGCGGAAATGCACAACGGGGTGCCGCTGGAGCGGCTCAAGCAATGGAACAAGCTGCCCCCCTCGGGGATCAAGACCGGTCAGTACCTTATCGTGGGCTGGCTGAAAGAGGCGGGAGGCGCCACGCCGCCGGCCGCAGCGCCCGTGGCCGCAGCGGGGGCACCAGCGGCCCCCGAGGCCACGCCCGCCGCCACCATCGAAGCGCCCTCCTCTCCGGCGCCTGCTGCGGAGGCTGCAGAGGCCCCTGCCGGCGCAGCGGCTGCCCCGCCGGCGGAAGAAGAGCCTTCATCCCGCGTATCTCCGGGGAACGGGGCCTTCCTGGCCGAGGTCATTGCCGCCGAGCGGCACAAAAACCGGGGAGCCGGCCCTGCGGCCCTTCCCGCCGCCCGGGAGGAGCCGGCGCCCGCGCCGCCAGCTGCCGGTGGGCAGGGCGGCACCGCCTCCGTCGCGCCCGCTTCGACAACCCTTCCTGCCGCCCAGCCTGCTGCACCTCCTGCAGCGGTCACCACAGCGCAGGACAGCCCCGATGGCGGCACAGGTGCTGCGCCGGCCCCCGCACCGGCAAAGCCTGCTGCTTCGGCGGCGCCGGAGGATACGGCTGCGGAGAACCCCTTTGCCGTGATGCTCGACAAGCTGAGCCGCCGCAACCAGAAAAAAGAAACTGCGCATAGCGAGCCGGCCGCTGCTCCGGCGCAGCAGCCCCGGCACGCCGATACGCCGGCCACGCATCCAGAGGCAGCTCCCCCGGAAGCTGCGGCCGCCCAACCTCCGGCTACCCCGCAGGCATCACCACAGCCGGCGGCACAGCCTCAGCCGGCCGATACCGTGCAGGACGCGCCGGCAGCCCTCGCGACCGACTCGGCCAAGACGCCGGCGCCCAGCGCTTTTGCCGCGGACTACCTGAAGCAGACCGCCGGGGGCAGCACCGTAACGGTTAAAAAGGGAGCCGCCGGATGGTTCCGCAGCAATGTGGAGCCGGGCTCTGGGCGGTATTATGCGCTTTGCGACGAATTGCCCAGGGGCACCATCGTGAAAGTGACCAACCCCATCAACGGCAAGGAGATTTATGTGAAGGTGCTCGACGGCATTCCGAAGCTGAAGGAGAACTACAACATCGTCATCAAAGTATCTGACGCCGCCATGGAAGACCTGGGCACCCGCCAGCCCCGCTTCTGGTGCGAGCTGCGTTATCCCAAGCCCAAAGACTAGCGGGCATCCGCTCCCGGGGCCCGCCAGCCCCGCAGAAATTCTTCGGCCGACATCTTTTTTTTGCCTTCCTGCTGCAGCTCCAGCAGGTATACCCACCCGTCTGCGGCGCTGACCCTGAGGGCTCCGTCACTGATCTGGACGGTGCCCGGCGGTGGGGTGCCGGGCCGGGGCTCCACCCGGCAGCGATATATTTTTACCGATTTGCCGTTCAGCAGGGTCCAGGCGCCCGGATGGGGGCTCAGGCCGCGGATATGGTTAAAAATCTCGCGGACGGGGCGCGCCCAGGAGATCCCGGCATCCGCCCGGAAGATCTTGGGCGCCGTGGCCTGCGCCCCCTCCGGTGTGGGCTGGGGCTGCAGGGGGAAGTCCCCGGCCGCGATGGCCTCCACCGTTTTCAGCAGCAGCGCCGCCCCCGCCGTCATCAGCCGGTCATGAAGCTCCCCGGCTGTCTCCTCGGGGCCTATGGGCAGGCGTTCCTGGTAGATCAGGCTGCCCGTGTCGATTTCATGCTGCAGCCGGAAGGTCGTGATGCCGGTCTCGGTCTCCCCGTTCATGATAGCCCTGTGGATGGGGGCTGCCCCCCGGTACTGGGGCAGCAGGGAGGCATGCAGGTTGATGGTGCCCTGCGGGGGCAGGTCCCACACCACTTCGGGAAGCATGCGGAAGGCCACCACCACCTGCAGGTCGGGACGGCAGGCGCGAAGCGCCTCCAGGAAAGCCGGGTCTTTGAGCCTGGCCGGCTGCAGCACCGGCAGCTGATGCTCCAGGGCGTAGCGCTTGACGGCGCTTTGCTGTAGCTGCTGTCCGCGCCCGGCGGGCTTGTCGGGAGCCGTGACCACCGCCACCGGCGGGAAACCGCCGCGCACCAGCGCGTCCAGCGAAGCCACCGCGAAGTCCGGGGTGCCCATGAAAACGATGCGTAGGGGTGGCTGGCTCATGAATAACGCGATAGGGGATACGGTGAACGATGCGGATGTTGCCCCGCAAAAGTACGATGCCGGGGCTCAGCACCCAAAAGACGCCTCAGCGGGGTGGGTTTTCTTCCTCGGCCAGCTGCCGGGCGGTAAAATGAAGGCCGATAACCTCCCTGGATATACGCTCCAGCAGCTCCAGGATCACCGCTTCTCCTGCCGCGCCGCTGCGGGCGCTTTTCAGGAGCTCCCTGAACTGCTGCACCAGCTTGTCGGTGGGCAGGGCATCGCTGTCGGCGCGGCCTTCGGCGAGGGCTGCGCCGGCCTGGCGGAGCAGTTCCGACAGGTAGGCGCCAATGGGGGCGGTCCCGGGGAAGGCCGGCCGCGACGGTAGGGCGCCGATGTCCTGGTACAGGGCGTTCATCAGGCGCGTGGCGCGGATGCCGTAGCCGTTGATCAGCAGGTACTGGCGCAGGTGGTGCTGCTTGCGGTCCGGCTCCTCTTCCATGCGCCGCAGCGACAGGAAGGCGTTGTTGTTGCGGATTTCTGCGTCGCGGCGGAAGCGGATGATGTCGTTGAAGGTGAGGGCGCCGCCCGTCGTGAGGGCTTCCATGATCCTGTCCAGGTAGGCCCGGTTGGCCCGTATCGATTCCCCGAGCAGGGCGGGGGCGCGGTACCGCTCCCACAGGGGCCAGAAGGCGTAGCCCGCCAGCATGGCCAGGCCGGCGCCCCCCAGCGTATTCAGCACCCGTATGCCGCCAAGGGTCCAGGTGACCGGTTCCAGCAGGTGGAACAGGGCGATCACCATGACCGTGATGAAGAAGGCCGCCACGGCGTAATTGCGGAGGATGTATACCGTAGATAAAAAAGAGCAGACCACCACCAGGGCGATGTTGACGGCCAGGGGCAGGGGCAGCATGAAGATCAGCGAGCCTGCGATGGCGCCCAGCACTGTGCCCTTGGTACGGTTAAAAGCTTTGGTGATGGTGGCGCCGAACTCCGGCTGCAGGATGATCATGGTGGTCATGGCTATCCAGTAGCCGTGGGGGATGTGGAAGTAGGCATACAGGGCCATGCCCAGGCCCATGGCCAGGGCCAGGCGCAGGGAAAAGCGGAAAGTGAAGGAGCTCCCGCTGAACTCGAACTTGACCCAGGGCAGGCGCTGGGGGATGGTGGTGCCGGACAGGAAGTTGCGCAGGTACATGGTCATGTTGCCCTGCCCGGCGCTGGCTTTTTCCAGGAGGGCATAAGCCTCCCGGAAGCAGCGCTCCAGGTCGGCGAGCACCTGCCGCATCAGGACGGTGTCCCCGGGCAGGGTTTCCTCCAGCCTGGCGATGAGGAGGCGCACGCCCTGCTGCGTTCTTTCCAGGCCCAGGCGTGTCGTGTACACGTCCTCGGGGCGGTGGTTGATGATGGCGATGGCCAGGCGCCGCGCCGTCTGGGCCAGGTTTTCCAGGGCATAGCGGTACATGCTGCGGGGGAAGGCTTCCTGCCGCTCTATGGTCTCTGCCGCCGTCCGCAGCGAAGACAGGGCGTTGCCTGCCGCCGACACCAGGCGGCGCAGCTCGATGAGGTGGAAGGAGTACCTGTTCTGGCGGGCGTGGGCGATGGCCTGCTTGCGGCTGAGCAGCTCCATGGAGGTGCTCAGTTCATGGCGCAGCGCCAGCTCCTGCTCATCCAGCCGCCCCAGGAGGCCTGCTTCGTCCTCATGGCCCAGGTACCGGGCGTATTCCTGCAGCCATTCGGCCAGGGCCTTCCAGGTCAGGGCGATGGAACGGCGGAAGGGGCTGAAGGGTACGAAGGCCCAGGCCACCAGCGTAAACACCAGCGCCAGGACGCCTCCTGCGGCGACCCAGCCAAACATCTGGGCGGCCTCGGCGAGGCCCGCGGGGTGGTCCACGCAAAGCAGGTAGAGCAGGAGCACGGCGATGGTGATGCCGGGCCCGTGGTCCCCGCTCTGGCGCACGAAGCCGGCCAGGAAGGCCAGGACCATCATCATGGCCCCGGCCAGCCACCAGTGGTTGCCGGCCAGGGTGCCCAGGGCGGCGCAGGCCGCGCAGGCCAGCACCACCCCGCTGAGCACGAGCAGCTTCAGGGGATAGGAGCCGCGGATGCTGATGTTGGAGAGCACCTGCGCGGTGATGGCCATCCAGACCGCCGAGTCCATCCGCCCCGTGGCCATGCCCCAGAGCAGGGGACCCACAAAGGCGATGGTAACCCGCAGGGCCTTGCCCATCACGGGTTCGAAATACTCATCCAAAATGATCTGCTGGAAAGACTTCAAGTTGTCATGGTGCTGTTCAGGCTGCAAAAATACGCGTATCCCGCTGGTTTTCGGGCGGGGAAGGCCCGGGGGCTGCGGCCCTGCCCCATTTTGGCATACAGGCTTTCCTTCATATTGTTTTTCCGCTTTTTCCCATTACCTTTGCGCCAAATTTCAGACCCCTGGGTCGACGTTCTAAACCCGTTCAAACCCGTGTCCCTATGCCTAATACAGGTAAGATCAAGCAAATCATTGGCCCCGTCGTAGACGTCTACTTTGAAGGGGAGAATCAGCTTCCCGAAATATTCAATTCCCTGGAGATCACCCGGCCGAACGGCCAGACGCTGATCCTGGAAGCCCAGCAGCACCTGGGAGAAGACAGCGTCCGCTGCGTGGCCATGGATTCCACCGACGGGCTGGTGCGGGGCATGAGCGTCAGGGACATGGGCGCACCCATCCGCATGCCGGTCGGCGACCAGATCAAAGGCCGCCTGTTCAACGTCGTCGGCGACACCATCGACGGCCTGGCACCCGTGTCCCGGGAAAACGGCCAGCCCATACACCGCCGCGCCCCGGCCTTCGAAGACCTGGCCACCGAGTCGGAGGTGCTGTTCACCGGCATCAAGGTCATCGACCTGATCGAGCCCTATGTAAAAGGGGGTAAGATCGGCCTGTTCGGCGGCGCCGGCGTGGGCAAGACGGTGCTGATCCAGGAGCTGATCAACAACATCGCCAAGGCCTATTCCGGCCTCTCCGTGTTCGCCGGGGTGGGGGAACGCACCAGGGAAGGCAATGACCTGATGCGCGAGATGATCGAAGCCGGCATCATCCAGTACGGCGACGCCTTCCGTCATTCCATGGAGGAAGGAGGATGGGACCTGTCGACCGTCAACCTGGAGAACCTGAAGGACTCCAAGGCGACCTTCGTCTTCGGACAGATGAATGAGCCTCCCGGGGCCCGCGCCCGCGTGGCGCTGAGCGGCCTGACCGTCGCCGAATATTTCCGCGATGGCGATGGTTCCGGCACCGGACGCGATATCCTCTTCTTCGTGGACAATATCTTCCGCTTCACGCAGGCCGGCTCCGAGGTATCCGCCCTGCTGGGCCGCATGCCCTCCGCCGTGGGCTACCAGCCGACGCTGGCCACGGAAATGGGCCTGATGCAGGAGCGCATCACCTCGACCAAGAACGGCTCCATCACCTCCGTGCAGGCGGTTTACGTGCCGGCCGATGACCTTACCGATCCGGCGCCGGCCACCACCTTCGCGCACCTGGATGCCACAACGGTGCTGAGCCGCAAGATCGCCGACCTGGGCATCTACCCGGCCGTGGATCCCCTGGATTCCACCTCCCGCATCCTGACGCCGATGATCGTGGGCGAGGCCCATTACCAGTGCGCACAGCGGGTGAAGCAGATCCTCCAGCGCTACAAGGAGCTGCAGGACATCATCGCCATCCTCGGTATGGATGAGCTCAGCGAGGACGACAAGCTGGTCGTCAAGCGGGCCCGCAAGGTGCAGCGCTTCCTGTCGCAGCCCTTCCACGTGGCCGAGCAGTTCACCGGCCTGAAGGGTGTGCTGGTCCCCATCGAGGAGACCATCCGCGGCTTCAACATGATCATGGACGGCGAGACGGACGAATACCCGGAGGCGGCTTTCAACCTGGTGGGCACCATCGACGACGCCATCGAAAAAGGCAAGAAATTGCTGGAGCAGACCGCCAAGGCCTGACCGCAACGCCGGAAACCCTGCCATCACCGCAGCCTAAATCAGCCGCATGCAGCTCGAGATATATACACCCGAAAGGAAAGTCTTCACCGGCCAAGTGTACGGCGTGCAGTTGCCGGGCATAGACGGGTTCTTCGAGATCCTGGAGAACCATGCGCCCCTGGTGGCCGCCCTGGCGCCGGGACGCATGAAGGTGCTCAAGGACAAGGGTAACTTTTCCTTTTATACCATCAAGGGGGGATTCGTGGAGATGCTGGGCAACCAGGCCACGGTCCTCGTGGAAGGCGCCGTGCCGGCCACGGAAAAGTAAACGGGCTCCCCGCATTGCATCAGTTCAGGGAAGGGTCGATGGGATAGTTGGCCATCTGCGCGAACTCGTCGCCCATGTCGTGCAGAGACTGCGACCAGACGTTGTGCACCCGCTCTCCGAAGATCAGGTCCCGGCTTCCCCGGGAGACGATCCAGGAATCTTCCTTAAGCTCCGCATCCAGCTGACCGCTGCCCCAGCCGGCATACCCCACGAAAAACTTGATGCGCGAGGCGTCGGCCATGCCGGTATTCAGCAGCTCCAGCACCCGTTCAAAGTCCCCTCCCCAGTACACCCCCGGCAGCACGCGCCGTCCGCCCTCGATGAGCTCGGGCTCCAGGTGCAGGAAATGCAGGGTGTCCACCTGCACAGGTCCCCCGAAATACACGGGTATCCGGGCCATCACCTGGTCGGGGAACAGCTCGTCCAGCGTGCGGTTAAAGAGTTTGTTGACGATAAAGCCGAAGCTGCCTTCCTCCCGGTGCTCACAGAGCAGGATGACGGAACGCAGGAAATGCGGGTCCTTGAGGAAGGGGTTGGCAATCAGGATCCGCCCTGGCGCGGGCAGGTTTTCGGGTGCGGGATTGATATGCGGGTCTTCATGCTGCACTATATCAATATTAGCAAAAAAAATTGATCCGTCCAACAAAATGGGGCGTACCCCGGCCCCGGGCCGCTGCCGGGCCAGTTAAGGGAACGTTAATTTAGCGCCGGGCGCATAAAACGGGCCCCCCGTCGGCCAAAGCAGGGTATATTTGTAGACGGGCCGGGCAGCCGTCCAGCCGCATCAACCAAGGCGTAGACTGTGAAGAAGATTTTCTTATGGATCGTGGTGTTGATCACCCTGTCGCTGATCGGGATCATCTATATCCAGGTCAGCTGGATACGGAATGCCGTCGACATGCGCCGGGACCAGTATGACCAGCACATGAACGAGGTGCTGGACAGGGTGCGGGTGGACCTGGTGAACAACCGCCATGTGTCGCCCGAGCAGGACGGATCCCTGGGCCTGAACCAGGGCATCAGGGGCAGCATCCTCAAAAACTATTTCCCGGCGCAGATGATCGCCGTCTCGGACCGTTATTCCTCCCGCGAGGTGCAGGAGATCATCAGCGACAACCTGCGGCGGGAAGACCTCAAGGTGCCTTTCGAGTACGCCATCCTCCATACCCGCTCTCCGCTGCTGTCGACCTATGAGCTCTATTCCCCGGGCTTTTTCCGGATCGCCCGCGACACCATGCACTACAAGCAGTTCTGGACCTACCTGGTCGATGACCAGGCCACCATCAGCGCCATCATGACGAATATGAACAATGAGCTGATCTACATCCTGGTCCCGGCGGATTCCTATACCTACATCATGCAGTCCATGGGCTGGATCATCGCCGGCGCCATCCTGTTTACCCTGATCATCATCACCGCCTTTGCGCTGACGGTCTATACCATGCTGCGGCAGAAAAAGCTCTCGGAGATCAAGTCGGACTTCATCAACAACATGACCCACGAGTTCAAGACCCCGCTGGCGACCATTTCCCTGGCGGTGGACGCCATCGGCAACGGCAAGGTTATAGAGAACAAGGAAAAGATCAGGTATTTCACCGGGATCATCAAAGAGGAGAACAAACGCATGCACAAGCAGGTCGAGACGATCCTGCAGTCGGCCCTGCTGGACCGCCAGGAGATCAGCCTGGAAAAAAAGAAGATCAACGTCCATGAGCTGATCGAACGCAATGTCCACAACCTCGAGCTGCAGCTGCAGGACCGGGGCGGCGTCGTGCGTCAGCATCTGGAGGCGGACAATCCCTTCCTGTGGGGCGACGAGATGCACTTCAGCAACATGCTGTCCAACCTGATGGACAATGCCCTGAAATACTCCGGCGAGAACCCCGTCATCGACATCTATACGGCCAACGACAAGCGCGGGCTAATGGTCGCCGTGGCGGACAACGGCATCGGCATGACCAAGGAGACGCAGTCCCGCATTTTCGAGAAGTTTTATCGCGCCCATACCGGGAACCTGCACAACGTGAAAGGCTTCGGGCTGGGGCTGGCTTATGTGAAGCTCGTGGCCGAGGGGCACAAAGGCAAGATCAGCGTGGACAGCATGCCCGGCAAGGGCAGCCGCTTTGAGCTGGTGTTTCCTGCCTACACGGAGGCCGAGGTGGAGAAGACGGGAGGCTGAGGCTCCCGTAATTTGCCGTAGGTTTGCCCTCCGTTCCCCGACGAGTTCATGCCCATGAAAAAACTGCTGCGCAAGTTATGGTTTCATCTGCCCACGGCCCTGGGCGTCTACCTGGTCATTCTGGCCCTGCTGTACGGTTTTCAGCGCAAGCTCATGTTCCATCCCAAGAGCCTCTCCGCAGGCCGGGTGTTTCATTTCGGGGCGCCTTTCCGGGAATACGATATTCCCGTGAACGATTACGACAAGCTCAATGCCGTCTGGCTGGAGGCGGACAGCGCCCGCGGCCTGGTCCTGTACTTTCATGGCAACAAAGGCAACCTGCAACGCGACAGCGCCCGGGTACAGCCGTTCCTGCGTGCCCGTTATGATGTGCTGATGATGGACTACCCGGGCTATGGCAAGAGCACGGGCAGC
>CBINPH010000058.1:0-11660 GCA_966252445.1 uncultured Chitinophagaceae bacterium
AAGGACCACCGTACCGACTTCGAGGTGGGCAATGTACAGCCTGTCATGGATGGAGAGCTCGACGGCTTCATCAAGGCTTACCTGATGATGGAGCAGGAATGAGGCTTAGCCCTGTTTTCTCAGGCGGCTCGCGATATGCAGGCACTTCAGGAAATGACGGGGTGTTTCCATATCGCAGATCAGCTCCTCCCGGCGGCATCCGGCGGGGTCGAAGCCCGGACCCTTGCGGTCCTGCAGCTCGACGAGCCGGTCCAGCGCCACCATCCCCCGGCAGACGATCATCAGCATGAAAGCGATGAACCGCTCTATGCGGCGGCGCCGGAAAGGCATGCTCCTGGCCAGCGCCATCCAGCGTCTCGTTTCCTCCAGATACTGTTGCCTGAGCACCCGATAATCCCTGCAGGCCAGGGGCAGCGTCATCACCCCTTCCTGCAGGTCCTTGTAGAGGTCGAACACGTCGTTGCATAGCTGCAGCACCCCACCCAGCTGGTACAGCATGGCTTTTTCTTCCGGGCCCGCCGCGGGAAAGAGCACCGCGCGGTAGGCGAGCAGGGAGTATCCGCCCTTGTCGTAGGTGATTTTCTTCAATTGCTCCTCGCTGATCTGCGGCCGGGTCTGGGCCCTGGAAGCCTGCTGGGACGCAAATACCTGCAGGGTCGACTCCTGGTATGGGCCGGGGTCGGCGAGGCCCGCCAGGATGCGGCGGTGAAAGTGCAGGATGGCTACCTCCTCCAGGCTTTCTCCGCTGCGGGTCCAGGGCTCCTTCATGAGGGCGGTGATGTGTTCGTCCGGTACTTTTTTCCGGTCGAAGAAGTCATCGAAGAGCGGTGTCATGGCGCCCAACCATGTAGATATCTGCCGTTCCCGGCCGCTGAGCCGGCGGCCGCGCAGCCGGCAGTAGTTTTCGGCCAGGGCCGCTGTGGTCAGCAAGCCGTAATAGCGTACGATCTTCTCGTAGAGGTAGCTGTCGAAGGGTTCGCCGGCAGACTGCTGCAGCTGCTCAAGCTCGGGGATCAGGGCCCGGCGCAGGTAACGGCGCTGCCGCAGCACGTCGGCCAGGCATTGGAGCATGATATGAAGCTGAGCAGGACTGATCATGGTCGGAAGCCACCCGCGTGGCGCGGTAAAAATAGCACTTGTTCCCCACCGGGTAAAACCCGCTGCCATCCGGCCCATTGAGGGATAGTTCCTATCTTTGTATGAAAAGGAAGCATGAACAACGGTGACTTTTACTATCCGAAACCCACCAATGAACCCGTGCAGTCCTATGCCCCGGGCACACCCGGGAGAGCATCGCTCCAGCAGAAGCTGGAGCAAATGAAGAAGACGGCACTGGACATTCCCATGTATATCGATGGCCGCGAAGTGCGTACGGGTAAGACCGTACGCCTGCATCCGCCCCATGCCCTGGAAGAAACCCTCGGCCATTACCATCAGGGAGACAAAAGCCATGCCGTCCAGGCCGTTGAGGCGGCCCTGGCGGCCCGGGAACAATGGGCGGCCATGCCCTGGGAACAGCGCGCAGCCATTTTTCTGAAAGCCGCCGAACTCATTGCCACCCGTTACCGCGACGAGACCAACGCGGCCACCATGCTGGGGCAGAGCAAGAATGTCTACCAGGCGGAGATCGATGCGGTCTGCGAAATGGTGGATTTTCTGCGTTTCAATGTCCATTTTCTCTGCGACATCTACCGGCAGCAGCCCTATTCGCCGCCGGGTACCCATAACCGGATGCAATACAGGCCCCTGGAAGGCTTCGTCCTGGCCATCACCCCTTTCAATTTCACTTCTATAGGGGGTAACCTGCCCACCGCGCCCGCCATCTGCGGCAATGTGGTGGTGTGGAAACCCGCCCATACCCAGATCTACTCGGCCCAGCTTTTCATGCGCATACTCCGCGAAGCCGGACTTCCCGCGGGCGTGATCAACCTGGTGTATGTCGACGGCCCGGAGCTGGGAGAGGTGTGCTTCGGGCACCCCCAATTTGCGGGCCTGCATTTTACAGGATCCACGGCCACCTTTCAGCATATGTGGAAGACCATCGGGGAGCATATCGGCGTGTACAGGACCTACCCCCGCATCGTGGGGGAAACCGGCGGCAAGGACTTCGTGCTCGTGCATGCCAGCGCCGACGTGGACGCCGTTGTCGCCAACCTCTGCCGGGGAGCCTTCGAGTATCAGGGCCAGAAATGCTCTGCGGCCTCCCGGGCCTACCTGCCTTCCAACCTGGCTCCGGCCATCAAAGAAAAGCTTGTCGCGGAAATGGGGACGATGAAAATGGGGCCGCCGGAGGACTTCGGCAATTTCATCAACGCGGTGATCGACGAAAAGGCTTTTGACAAGATCAGCGGCTACATCGCCCGGGCGGCGAAGGACGGCCTCGCCAAGATTCTTGCGGGAGGGGGCTATGACAAAAGCCAGGGCTATTTCATCGAGCCGACGCTCATCGAGACTACTGATCCGTCATACGTGACCCTCTGCGAGGAGATATTCGGGCCTGTGTTGACCCTCTACACGTACAGCGAAGACGACTTTGCAGGCGCCCTGGACCTCGTGGACGGGACCTCCGGGTATGCGCTGACCGGGGCGGTCTTCGCCCGGGACAGGGCCGCCATTGAGCAGGCCACCCAACGCCTGGCCGACAGTGCGGGCAATTTCTACATCAACGACAAGCCTACCGGGGCCGTCGTGGGACAACAGCCCTTTGGCGGCGCAAGAGCTTCCGGGACGAATGACAAGGCCGGCTCCATGATCAACCTTTACCGCTGGCTCAGCGCCCGCAACATCAAGGAGAATTACGTGCCCGTCACGGATTACCGGTATCCTTTTCTCGGCCACTGAGCAGGGCCTTTTCGGCATGCCGGGAAGGCAGAGGCGAGCTATTGGATGTCGATGCCGATCTTTCGCATCAGCAGGGAGGCATTCATGGACCGGCATACGCCGGGTTTCAGCCGGTAATCGAAAGACAATTCTTCTCCCTGGACCTGCACATCGAAATGGTGGTTGACGATAGCCTCCGGGTAGCTGCGCTCCATATCCGTCAGTGCGAGGTCATGGGTCGCCAGCATGCCCACAGCGCCGGCCTCCAAAAGCTGCCGGAGCAGCGCCCGGGCCCCGGTGTGGCGGTCCTGGGAGTTGGTGCCCCGCAGGATCTCGTCCAGCAGCAGGAACACCGGCTCCCGGCGGCGCACGGCTTCCAGGATCATCTTCAGCTTTTTTAATTCGGCATAGAAAGTAGAAATGTTTTCTTCCAGGTTGTCTGCGATCCGCATGCTGCTGCGGACCGGACTGACGGAAACCTCCATGGCGCCGGCACGAACCGGGGCGCCGGCCATGGCGAGGACCATGTTGACCCCCACGGTACGGAGAAAAGTACTCTTGCCGGCCATGTTGGAGCCGGTGATCAGCATGATCTTGCCCTGGCCCTCCAGGGCGATGTCGTTGCGGACCGGGGCCGCCAGCAGGGGATGGCCCAGGGCCCTGGCCGACAGGGTCAAGTGCTTTTCGGCGATCAGCGGAAAGCACCAGTCGGGGCAGTTGAAGGCCGTGGTGGCGAAGCTGCTGAGCACCTCCGTCTCGGCGTAAGCGTCTATCCATTGCCGCAGGGCCTCGTGGTATTGCTGCCGCCATTGCTCCATGCGTAAATACTGATGCCAGTCCCAGCAGGTGGCTATGTTGAGCGGGACATGCACCAGGGGGTTCAGGCGCAGATCCAGCCGGTCGAGTATCCTGGACAGGCGGGAGAGAAGCGCGTCTGCGTGCAGGCTTCCGTGTCCGCAGCGCTCCTGCAGGGCCTGCAGGCGGGCGGCGCTCCAGGGTTTGTGCCGTATCGAGGCCAGGCTCTCCTGCAGGGAGGACAGCGACTTGTGGGCCCGGGACAGCTGCCGGTATGCCGGGGCGACAAGCTTGTCCAGCTGCCGGATCAGCAACAGCTGCGCCGCCAGGGCCAGCCACAAGATCTTCCAGGGCAGCACAGCGGCGGCGCACAGCGCGATGAGCACTGCGGACAGGCCAGGCAGGGCTATGGCCAGCCGGGACAGCAGGCGGTTGGGGGGAGCATCCGCCGTGGAGATCCAGTCCCGGAGTTGCGCGCAGGCATCAGCGCTCAGGGGGGCTTGCAGGCCTTTGGCCCGCAGCTGCTGCCGCCAGTCCACCTCTTCCTGCAGTTCCCGCACCGCCTCCTGCCGCGTGAGGATGCTTGCCCTGTCCGCCGGCTCCAGCAGCCAGGAGGCCAGCAGATCGGCCCCCGGCGCGGAGGTGGTCCGGTTCAGCATCCGGTATACGCTGTGGGGGCCGACGATATCCAGGTCGGCCGCGTAGGGATGTTCGCGGGGCAGGTAGCCCTCCCCATGGCCGAAGGGGGAGAAGTTGTAAGCCAGGGCCCCCAGCTCTTCTTCGTTGATCCGGATCAGTGTCTGGGTATACCGGAGGCGGCGGTTGTTCTCCAGATCTCGGGAGGTGATCCGCACGAAGATGGCCAGGGACAGCAGGGCCAGCCCGGTGGCGAGCCCCAGCGAGGTATTCAGCACCAGGAAAAAAAGCAGGGGCGCTGCCAGGAAACTGGCCAGCCGGCCCAGGGCGAATGGCCGCTTTCGGGCCGTGAGGGCAGCCGCTTCCTGCCCCAGGGCGGCGATGCGGGCTGTGTAGACGGTAGAAGCCTCCATGGGCCGAAGATACGATCCAAACGCCCATCGCGGCCTCCGTTATTCGGCGGTGTTGCGTATTTTTGGTCTTAAATCGGCCCCATTTTGAAGACGATACTCAATGAACAGCAACTGGCCATCACCATAGACCGCCTCTGCCACCAGATCTTGGAGAATCACCTGGATTTCAGCCAATCCGTGCTGATCGGCCTGCAGCCCCGCGGGGTTTACCTCTCCGACCGCATCAACCAGCAGCTGAAAGGATTGCTGCCCGGTACGGCCATCCCCTATGGCAAGCTGGACATTACTTTCTATCGCGATGACTTCAACAAGAGCCAGGCCCTCCATGTGCCCAACCAAACCGACATCGGGTTCTCGGTGGAGAACAAGCGGGTCATTCTCGCCGACGATGTCCTGTATACGGGCCGCACCATCCGTTCGGCCCTGGATGCCATGATCGATTTTGGACGTCCCGCCAGCGTCGAGCTGCTGGTTCTTATCGACCGCCGCTTCAGCCGCCAACTGCCTATCCAGCCAGACTATGTCGGCCGGACCATCGATTCCATTGTATCCCAGAAGGTGAAGGTTCTCTGGAAAGAAAAGGATGGCCGCGACGAGGTGGTGCTCATCGGCTGATCCCCAGCGCCATAGCCATGAAGCGATTCCTGATCCGACGTATTCGCTCCTTCCCCAGGCCGGGTGGCGCAGGGCCGGTTGCCCTGTTTTTCCTGCTCTTACCCTTTTCCGGCCATACCCAGTCCCAGCTGCCCATAGATTCAGTGCTGGCGCGGCTCGCCAGCCTGCAGGTACAGCAGGACAGCTTCTTTTTTCAGGGAAGCTTTCCGGCCTACCGCCGGTATGGGCGGACGGACCGGCTTAAGGAGGACAACAATATCTACTTTACCGGCCTGATTGCCTTCATCTTGAAGACCATGGCGCCCCGGCTTTCACCGGTGCAGCGGCAACGCTGCGACAGCATGGTCCTTGCGGCCTCCGCTGCTTATCGCCATTACCGGCATCCCGACGGCCGCCCTACCTATAATTTCTGGCCCGCCGATCCGCCGCTGATCTTCCCGAATGCACCTTTTCTCAACCTGTTCAACCGATCTCAGGCCTTGCCCGATGACTTGGACGACACGGTCATGCTCTGGCTCAGCCTGCATGCAGACGACAGCCTCATGCGGCAGCTCCATCGCCTGATGGGGCAGCATGCCAACCTGGGCCCGTTGCGCATCCGCAACACGCTGAAGGCCTACCGCGACCTGCCGGCCTATTCCACCTGGTTCGGGGAAAAGATGCCCATCGACTTCGATGCGAGTGTCCTGTGCAATGTGCTGTATTTTGTTTTCGAGTACCATTTGCCACTGAACGGGCACGATTCCGCCTCCATAGAGCTGCTGCGCCGCATGATTTCCCGCGGCGACCACCTCGACAAGGCCGCCTTTGTGTCACCACATTATGGCCGCAGCCCCCTGCTGCTGTATCATATTGCACGCTTGCTTGGACGGTTTTCCGTTCCAGCCCTAGACACCCTGAAGCTCCGTTTGCTTCAGGATGCACGCCGCTGCATGGGGTCGGCGGACAACTGGCTAGACAGCACCCTCCTGTCTACCGCCCTGATGCGCCTGGGCGCGCCGGCCCAGCCTGTGCGCCCCCCTGAGGCCGCCGACCTGACCCAAGCAGAGAAGACCTATTTCGTGGCCAGCTTTTCCGCTATTCTGCCATCCTTCTGGAAGCGGCTGCTGCTTCATAGCCAATGGATCAAATACTATTTTGTCTCTCCGGCCTTCCGGTACGCCCTGTACCTGGAAAACCGGATCCTCGCGGGAGAAGAAGGTGTGGGAAGCGCCGGTATTTCTTTCCCCGGAAGGGTTCCGGAGAAAACATTCCGGAACCTTTTGTCCGGGACATGACCAGCCATGGAACCCGGAAGGGGAAATTTTTGACGTCCTGCCCCAATCCCACGGATTACAATTTTTGGGACACCGGGCACAAAATTTTTGTATATTCGCTCTGCTCGACGTCCCGGGGGCTTCAGCCCGTGTGCAGCATCTGGGTAAACCCAGACGCCGGCCCCATCTCTGTAGATCGGCTCCGGCTTGCGCATCAAGCTATCCATTGAACGCCTGCGCTTCCTGCAGCATCATTCTCTGTTCTGCTTGGTCAAATGTAAGGGCAGCTTTCGCTGAAATTCCCATAATTACTTACTCTTTAAACATACGGCCATGACCCCAAAACCCAGGCCTGCAGACACATCGGTTGAGCATATGCTGTACGAGGCGGCAGCCAGACAGTTCTCCTCGGACTACAACGGCGAAAAGAACCTGATGATCAGCGTTTTTGGCCTTAAACGGAATAAGCTCCTGTATTGCAGCAAGTCATTCAAAGAAATACTCGGCTACGATAGAGACGACATGAATAACGGAGGCTTGACGTTCTGGTATGAAAAGATCCATCCTGCAGAAGTGGGGAACGTCAAGGCCACGGTAAAAGCCTTTCTCCTGCGCTCCCGTTCCCACAAAGTGCCGGGGACGCTCTTTCTCTCTTATCAAATGCAGGATATCTACGGTCAATGGCGCCTCATCAATCATGAGCTGTCGCTTTTTCATTTCAACAAGTACATCATAGCCCTCAACTTCTTGTACGACATTACGCCAAAGGAGGAGCCGGAAGAGCTTTCCGGTGCCTCCGGGACATTCCCCGCGGAGGTGGAGCCCTCCAAAGTGTCAATTTCATCCAGGGAGCATGAAGTGCTGACCCTGATTGCCGAAGGGCTGTCTTCCAAGCAAATTGCAGATGTCCTCTTCATCAGCAACCACACCGTGATTACCCACCGGAAAAACCTCATTGAGAAATTCCGGGTGAAAAATACGGCGCAGCTGATCAAGGAAGCCTCGAAGTCCATCGCCCTGTGAGCCAAAAATCCCCATAAATGGGGATTGATCGGCTGCTGATTCGTGCCTAATTTTATGCCTGTGCCTACAGATACGCTAAGCAAGAGCATCCGTTCTCCATGATCCACGCCAAGATACAGGCCATGTAAAAAAAACCGACAGTATGGAACCCCAAAAAATTGCTGCGACCCTCCGAGGGCTCGTAGGCCACCTGGCTATTGCCACTCCTCAGGAACAAAAGGCCTTCAACCAATTAAAGCAGTCGCTGTCCAGGTCCGTGCTGGAAGGGAAGCCCTGTGATCCGGCTCCCAGCGCTTTCTCGTTTGAGCGTTCCGACCTGTTTTCGGAAGATAAGATAGCCCCTGATCGCCTGAAAGTGATCGAGAGCATAGCGAAGCGCCGCATGGACGAACCGGAAGAACCCCGGTACAGGGTGTTCCGCAGGGAGGTGCCGGTACGGGAGCAGCTGCTGCATCAATCCGTGGCCGACTGGGCGGCCGGCGCAGCCGTGGACCATTCCCTGGGGCCCTTTAACAGCGCTGATGGCCGGCAATTCTGGTTTGATTTTTATCGGATCGAAAAGCTGATAGCCCTTTACCTGCAAGGGGTTGCGGATCCTGTCCTGCTGTTTAAGGCGAGGCAGGGGCGGAGCCTGGTTGCCGAAGCGGCGCTGGCCTTATCGATCAACCCGGCCAAGACATACAACCTGGGCGCGGGCAGCATCTGGATAAACAGCAGGTTCCTGGCCCCTGCCGCTCCCCCGGGAACCTATACCGGTTTGAGCATCAGCAATGGGAAGATCACCCTCAGCAGCCTGCCGCAAATGGTGGGCGATAAATTGACCGTGTCCGCCAATACGACTATCACGGTGAGGCTGGGCCTGAAACAGCCCGAAGTGACCGACGCGGCAGAGAACAGTCCCTATGGCCTCGATGCCCGGGCCATGACATTGCAGCTGCCGGATACCCTGGCCTTCCATTTTTCCGGCAATGGCCGAACCATTGATGCCGCAGGCGATGCGGCCTGGACACTGTACGGACAACCCATGCGGTTTGCATGGCGCAACGACCAGCAAACGGTATACGACAGCCCGCTACAGCGTATATTTTTCCCTTATCAGGCGTCCGCCTCCACGCTGACCATTGAGGAAAGCCAGTCAGGCTTTAACACCACCGCCGGGTCGGCGGATATTCAGCGGTCAGGCTGGGCTTTGCCCGTTGCGGCCATAGACATCCTGCAACCTCCCGTGGCTGAAGGCATAGGCGCTATGTACCTGCAAGGTGCGGAGGGGCTCACCGATACATGGAAGGGGCTTGGCGGCGCCTTCTTTCTGCATACGCCGGGGTTCCTGGTAAGCCCCGGGCAGATCCTCCTGGCTGACTTGTCGGCAGGCAACCCCCATGCCAGCCAGTCTCTGCAATTGTGGCAGGATCAGCCACAGGTGCCGGGAACGCTGGTGAACCTGACGTTTTCCGATCACACACCTTTCTTTTATGTCAGCAATGCCAACGGGAATGAACTGCTCATGGCCCTGGCCAACGCCGATTTCCAGATCGACCGTCCGGTAAAGGTGGACGGGAGGCCTCCTGCCCTGCGCTCAAGCCATTCCTTGCTGGTCCTGGCCGTAAACCTGGCCGGCAGGATCATTTATTTATTTGATGACAACCTCATCGCCGACGAAGCGCAAATGACCGGGAAGGATCCCGTCATACCGGGAAAGATGGCCTTGGCCCTCACCAATGCGTTGTTCAAAGTAACCCAGCCCAATGGTTGCCTGCTGTTCGGCTCGCTGACGGAGGACCTGGCCAAGGTGGACAAAGGGTTTTTCTTTCTCACCTTCGGCCTGCTGGCCTACCTGCCCACCCTGCCCGATCCGTATGCCGCCAACCTGGGTATTTTGCAAAGGCAGATCAGGGGGGCGTCCCGCGGCGCCGTAGGCGCCGCAGCTTCGGGCAGCCAGATGACCGCCTGGCTGGTATGCCGCACGGCGTGGATGGCCGGGGCGACGCTGCCGGGCGGCCCTGATGTGGTGGAAGTGTCCTTTCATTTTGCGCCCCTGAACAATCCTTTTGCCGGCATATCGTTCGAGGAACCCGAAGGGGAGACCGACGGCGGCCTTTCGTCCGCATCGGGAGACGTCAGCGCCCTCCCGGCCCCCGGTCCCGGACAGTCCGCCGACATTGCCAGCCCCCTGTCCATGCTGTCTGCTTCGGGCCTCACCCGTGCGCTGGACGGCGGGCCGCAGGCCGGCTCCGCCCCCGATGTCCAGGCCAGCGACAGTCTTTCCGGGGGCCAGGTCAGGGCCATGGCTGCTTCGGCACCACACCGTCCTCCTTTGCCGGATTACGGGTCGCAATGGGACGGCGGGTCCGGCCGCTACCAACGGGATCTTTTCGCGTTGTTGGACGTCAGCACCCACGCCGACCTGATGGGCATCAGCTTTGATTTGGTCTACCGGAGGGATTTCCGGGTGTCTAGCGGTACGGATGCCGCCACAGGAGAGAGCATTTCAGATTTTTTCCCCGTCCAGGTGAGCGGCATGGATGTCGTCAGTGCGGCAGCCAATGTAAAAGCCTTTACCCTGCCCCAGATCTCCTGGGAGCCGGTATTTAACCTGTCTCCGCCAGCGCCGCCTCCCGATGGTCCCATTCCCGGTGATCCTGCAGGCGGATTTAATTATTACCCCGATGATGGGGGGCCGACGCGGATTGTGAACAACAGCCCTGCCCCGGTGACCCTGGCCCCGCTTCCTGTCACCGGCTTTTTGGTGGACAAGCGCCGGACGGACAGCGACTTCAAGGCTTATTCATTTTTCACGCTACCCTTTGGCATGAAGGCTGTCGCGCAGTTGAGCCAGAAATATGTCTATGAAAACGTGGCCCGCGACGGCGGGGACCTGACGTCCGTCGATGTACATTTCGAGGACGATGTCAAATCCGGTCTTCAGCTGAGCATGGATGCCGGGGTGCCCCTTCGTGAGGGAGACAGCAAGATGTTCATGGGCACCACCGTGCAGCTCAACAATATCCTGGACCTGACGGGGAACGCCACCGGAAACAGCACCCTCGGCGGCAGCGTTACCAGCATTTTTAACAGGGAATTCTTTTACGATACCAACTACCCCTTTGAACTGTTTAAGCAGCGGGGTGTTCCCGTAACCCGGATGGACCTGAGCGGTTATGGCGCCAGCATGTTCAGCAACTGGCTGAATACCAAGGCGGCCATTGCAGAAACCAGCCAGGCGAAATTTGATGTGTTCGTCGGCCGTTGTGCGCATGAGATTATACAGGTGAAGAGCATCATGTACCCCTGGGCTATTAAAGTGGTCCGCACCATCACGCTCTTCCGGGTCAGCAGCGGCTACGTCTACCGTTTCGACAGTGGCTGGCGGGCAGAAAGCGACGGTAAATTTGATTTCCGCTATTTTATTTACAAAGACAATCCGGATTTCCCAGGCGGTACGCCGGAGAACCCGGAACCACAATTGATTTCCGAAGAGCGGTCTGCGGAGTTTGGCATTCACCCGGGACTGGTCAAGGCCTTGTATAATGTGAGCAATATTGTGGAAACCAACGAAGTGGCTCCCTTCAAAGAGCGGGTACTCTTTACCCAGTCCGTGGACCAGCTCGGCAAAGAAGTGAACACGCCCCAGGAATTTGACATTGAACTCCAGCCGGTCTATTTCGATGCCGATGTGGATATGGACGGCGCTGTCGCCGGGACAAGCTCGAAGGCTACGGCTGACGGGGAAAAGAAGGTGGTTCCTGCTAAACGCATACTCGGCTTTGTGCAGCTCGGGCCCAAGGGGTTCCCGTTGAACAACGCGGCCCTGGCCTTGTTGGTCCTCCGGCAGGGAAGCATCGGCGGTCCGGTGGATTGTGAGGTCGATCTCGTGAACAGCACCCAAAAGATGCGTATAAACCGGTTTGACTTCAACAATTCCTTTGCGGCGAACGGTACGGATCCTGTCTTTTGTGTGGCGGCAAGGGGTAATGTCCTGTTGCCCAAGGACGGCAGCTGGAGCATGGTTAAGCATGAAAGGAGCAGCGGAGACGTCAGCCCCGTTCCCGCCAATTTGAGCGTCCCTGTCATCCGGGAAGGCAAGGTCGTGAAGGATGGACAG
>CBINPH010000059.1:0-11588 GCA_966252445.1 uncultured Chitinophagaceae bacterium
ATCTACTTTTAAGCCCCGTTTGCTGCGGGTAGACGGACCCCGCTTTTTACGAACCATAGCTGAAGCATATGCACCTCCAGTTCATCGACTACCTGATCATCGGACTCTATTTCGTTTTTGTGGTCGCGATCGGATTCCTGATCAAGAAAAAGGTCCGGACCAGCAGCGATTTCCTGATGAGCGGCCGCAACATCCCCATGTGGATATCCAGCCTCGCCTTCATCTCGGCCAACCTGGGCGCCCAGGAAGTGCTGGGCATGGCGGCGTCGGGCGCCAAATACGGGATCATGACCAGCCACTTCTACTGGCTGGGCGCCATCCCCGCGATGGTCTTCCTCGGTATTTTCATGATGCCTTTCTACTATGGCAGCAAGGCCCGGTCGGTGCCGGAGTACCTGGCCAAACGCTTCGATGAAAAGACCCGCGGCTTCAACGCCATCACCTTCGCGGTCATGACGATCTTTTCGTCCGGCATCTCCCTGTATGCCCTGGCCATCCTCTTCGAGGCGATCCTGGGCTGGAAGTTCGAATTCTCCATCATCCTGGCCTCGGGCATCGTCCTGATCTATACTTTTCTGGGCGGACTGACCAGCGCCGTCTACAACGAGGTGTTGCAATTCTTCCTGATCGTCCTGGGCATCGCTCCCCTGGTCTACATCGGGCTGCACCAGGTGGGCGGCTGGGCCGGCGTGCAGGCCCACCTGTCCGACGCCATGACCCACACCTGGAAGTACATGGGCGATTCGGCAGACAACAGCATGGGGGTCAATGTCTGGCAGATGGCCATGGGCCTGGGCTTCGTGCTCTCCTTCGGCTACTGGTGTACCGACTTCCTGGTGGTACAGCGGGCCATGGTGGCCCGCAGCATGCGTTCTGCGCAGAAGACGCCGCTGATCGCAGCCTTCCCCAAGATGTTCATGCCCTTCGTCGTCATCCTGCCCGGCCTCATCGCCATCACGCTGATGACCATTCCCAATTCCGGCTATGTCATCCCTGGGGGAGAAAACGGACCCAACTACAATATGGTGCTGCCCTCGCTGCTGAACCAATTTTATCCCAGCGGCGTGCTTGGCGTAGGCCTTACCGCGCTGTTCGCCTCCTTCATGTCAGGGATGGCGGGCAACGTCACGGCCTTCAACACCGTCTGGACCTACGATATCTATGAGTCCTATGTACGGCCCGGACAAAGCGACAAACATTACCTGAACGTCGGGCGCCTGGCCACGGTCTTCGGCATCCTCGCCTCCATCGGCACGGCCTACATCGCCAAGGGCTTCAACAACATCATGGACTTCCTGCAGCTGGTCTTCGGCTTTGTCAATGCGCCCCTGTTCGCGACTTTTTTCCTGGGGATGTTCTGGAAGCGGACCACGGGCCACGGCGCCTTCTGGGGGCTGATCGGCGGCACCGCCGCCGCAGCCCTGACCCATGGCCTCACCGATGCCGAAGGCAAGGGCGGCTGGCTGGGGCATCTCTATACCTTCCACTCCAGCATGGCCCACAGCTTCATGATTGCCATCATGGCCTTCAGCTGCTGCTTCGTGCTGACCGTGCTCATCAGCCTGTTCACCCGTCCTGTGGAAAAAAGCCGGTTGGTCGGCCTGGTATACAGCCTCACGCCCAAGCCCAAGGACGATGATGTGGCCTGGTACCGCCGGCCGGTGGTGCTCGGCATGATCGTCCTGCTGTTGACCCTGATTCTTAACCTGATCTTCCTGTGAGGGCCCCCGTGTCCCCCAAATTCATGGTTTATGAAAAGCATCCTTGATCTTCGTTTTATCATCGGCTTCTTTTTCCTCCTGGTGGGTATTTTCCTGTTCGTCGGGTCTTTCGTCCTGCAGGCGGGCATCGACAAGAGCGAGACCGTCAACCGCTGGTGCGGACTGTTCTACATCGTCTTCGGACTCGTGATGCTGGTGCTCTGGCGCACGGGAAAGAGCGAGGCGGCCGAGGAGTGACCCCTGCTTCCAAAATGTTTTCGTCATGGCATCTTACCTGTTGGGGTATGATATAGGATCTTCTTCCGTGAAAGCTTCCCTGGTGGAGGCCGAGAGTGGCCGCTGTGTGGCGGCTGCCGCGGCGCCCGACGTAGAAATGTCCATGCAGGCGCAGCAGCCCGGATGGGCGGAGCAGGCCCCGGAGGCCTGGTGGGCCGAGCTGAATGAGGCGACGGCGCGCCTGCATGCACAGTGCTCCTTTGCCGGGGATGAGGTCCTCGCCATAGGCCTGAGCTACCAGATGCACGGTCTGGTCTGCGTCGACAAGGCGGGCCAGGTGCTCCGGCCGGCGATCATCTTGTGCGACAGCCGCGCCGTGCAGACGGGGGAAGATGCTTTTCAGGCCCTGGGTCCGGCATACTGCCTGGAACATTATCTGAACTCCCCGGGCAACTTCACGGCGTCCAAGCTGAAATGGGTTATGGACCATGAGCCGGCCATCTTCGAGCGCATTCACCGGGTGATGTTGCCCGGGGACTACATCGCCTACCGGCTGAGCGGGCACATGGCCACCACCGTATCCGGGCTGTCCGAAGGCATATGCTGGGATTTCGCCGAAGGGCGGCCGGCGCGGGCGCTCTTTGACCATTACGGCTATTCCGCTGAGCTGTGGTGCCCTGTGGTGCCCAGCTTCGGGGAGCAGGGACGCCTCTGCGGCCCTGCCGCCGCGGCCCTGGGACTCCGGGAAGGCATCCCCCTGACCTACCGGGCCGGCGATCAGCCCAACAACGCCTATGCCCTCCAGGTGCTGGAGCCGGGGGAGCTGGCCGCGACGGCCGGCACCAGCGGCGTGGTGTACGGGGTGACCGATCAGGCCCGCCCGGATCCCCTGTCCCGGGTCAATACCTTCGTGCATGTGAACAACCAGCCCGACACGCCGCGCAACGGGGTCCTGCTGTGCATAAACGGCACCGGCATATCCTATAACTGGCTGCGGCGCAACGGGGGTTTCAGGGACTATGAACAGATGAATGCCCTTGCGGCGGCGGCGCCGCCAGGGGCCGGAGGCCTCCGTTTCTTTCCCTTCGGCAACGGCGCCGAGCGCGTGCTCGAAAATCGGCATCCCGGCGCTTCTTTCTCGGGCCTGGATTTCAACAGCCAGGGCAGAGAACAGCTGGTGCGGGCGGTGCTGGAAGGCATTGCCTTTGCCCTGCGCTACGGCATGGAGGTCATGGAGGGATTGGGCATGGATCTGCGGGTGGTCCGCGCGGGACAGGCCAACCTGTTCCTGAGCCCGGCGTTCCGGCAGCTGTTCTCCGACATCACGGGGGCTTCCGTTGAGCTCTTTGACACCGACGGTGCGCAGGGCGCGGCCCGGGCCGCCGGGGTGGGTGCCGGCTACTATGCCGGGTACCGGGAGAGCTACCAGGGGCTGCGGCCCCTGCTGCAGATCAACCCGCAGCCCGAGCAGGTGGAGGCCTACAAGGCCGCCTACGGACGCTGGAAAGAAGAACTGAAAAAAATCCTGAGCTGATGCAGGGAATCATCATCGGGGCGGGCATTGCCGGACTGGCGACGGATGTGGCCATGCGGCGGCGGGGCCTGCGCGCCCGGGTGTATGAGCGTGGCGCCGCGACCACCACCGGCGCGGGGCTGATTTTGCCGGTCAACGCCATGCGGGTGCTGGATCGCCTGGGCCTGGCCGAGCAGGTGTACCGCCGGGGCAACGAGGTCACCGGCATGTACATCACCGATGCCGCCCTGCAGCCGCTCACGACCAACGTGCTGCCTTACTTCCTGAACAAATACGGCTTCGCCCAGGTGGCCATCCGCCGCAGCGCCCTGCGGGACCTGCTGCTCGAACAGCTGGGCGGGGAGGCGCCCGAGTGGGGCCGCACCTGTGTGCACCTGGCCGAAAAGGACAGGCGTGTGGAAGCCCGCTTCAGCGAGGGGGAGCCGGCCTACGGGGATTACGCCGTGGCGGCCGACGGCCTCGGTTCTGCCCTGCGGGAACAATGTTTCCCCGAGGCGGCGTTGCGGGATGCGGGACAGATCTGCTGGCGCGGGGTGGTGGACTTCGAGCTTCCGCCGCGCTATCTTCACCATGCCGTCGAGGCCTGGGGCCCGGGAAGGCGCTTCGGCTTCGTCGCGCTGGAGGGCAGCAGCGTGTACTGGTATGCTGTCATCAACAAGCACATCGAGGGCTTTGACGCCCGGGCCGATGTGCGGGACGCCCTGGGACATCTGTTCCTGGGCTTCGCGCCCCTGCTCCGGCAGCTGATCGCCGGCACGCTCCCCGAACACATCCTCCGGCATGAGCTGGCGGACCTCAAGCCGATGCGGCAGTGGTTTGCCGGCCGCATCAGCCTGCTGGGTGATGCCGCCCATGCCGCTACGCCCAACCTGGGACAGGGCGCCGGCCAGGCGATCGAAGATGCCTGGGTGATGGCCGCCCTCATGGACCGGTACAAGAACCCCGTATATGCCTTCCCGGTATTCCAGCAACTGCGTAAGGCCAGGGCTGATTATGTCACCAAGCTGTCCCGCCGGATAGGGCGGCTCTCCCAGTATGAGAACCGCTGGCTGGTCGGGCTGCGCGCGCAGCTGCTGAAGACGCTGCCCGATGCCTTGGGCAAGGCCACCTTCGGGAAGCTTTTTGCCGTACAGCTGGACTGAGCGCCGCATCGGCGCATACCTTATTGTAAAAAACCAATAAACAACGATATCATGAACATCATCACAGGAGAACGGGAATATTTCAAGGGCATAGGCGCCATTCCCTTCGAGGGACCACATTCGGACAATCCGCTGGCATATAAATGGTACGATGCCACGCGCGTGGTCCGCGGGCGCAGCATGGAAGAATGGCTGCGATTTGCCGTCTGCTACTGGCACAGCTTCTGCAACACCGGGGCCGACCCTTTCGGACCCGGCACCAAAGTATTCCCCTGGAACGAACGGAGCGATGCCCTGGACAGGGCCAGGGATAAAATGGACGCCGCCTTCGAATTCATGACCAAGCTGGGGGTGCCCTATTACTGCTTCCATGATGTGGACCTGGTAGACGAAGGGGCCGACGTGGCCACCTACGAAAAGCGCATGGCCGCCATCGTCGACTATGCCCGCCAGAAACAGGAGGCCAGCGGCATCAGGCTGCTGTGGGGCACCGCCAATGTCTTCAGCCATCCCCGCTACATGAACGGGGCCGGCACCAACCCGGACTTTTCCGTGGTCGCCTATGCCGGCACCCAGATCAAGAACGCGCTGGACGCCACCATCGCCCTGGGCGGCGAAAACTATGTATTCTGGGGCGGCCGCGAGGGGTATATGACCCTGCTGAACACGGACATGAAAAGGGAGAAAGAGCATCTGGCGCGCCTGCTGGGCATGGCGCGGGACTACGCCCGGAAGCAAGGCTTCCGCGGTACCTTCTTTATTGAGCCCAAGCCCTGCGAACCCACCAAGCACCAGTATGATTTTGATGCAGAGACCGTCATCGGCTTCCTGCGGCAACATGGGCTGGCGGAGGACTTCAAGCTGAACATCGAGGTCAATCACGCCACCCTGGCGGGCCATACCTTCGCCCACGAACTGCAGGCCGCCGCCGATGCGGGCATGCTCGGCTCCATAGACGCCAACCGTGGGGACGAGCAGAACGGCTGGGATACGGACCAGTTCCCGGTGAACGTGTTTGAGCTTACCGAGGCCATGCTCATCATCCTGCGCGCCGGTGGTTTCGGTGGGGGAGGGATAAACTTTGATGCCAAGACGCGCCGCAACTCCACGGACCTGGAAGACATGTTCTACGGCCATATCGGCGGCATGGACACCTTCGCCAGGGCCCTGGTCGTAGCCGACCAGGTGCTGGAAAAATCTCCACTGGAGAGCTTCCGCGCCGCCCGCTATGCCTCCTTCGACAAGGGGCCGGGCCGCGATTTCGCCGACGGAAAGCTGCGGCTTGAGGACTTGCGGGACCATACCCTGGCGCATGGCGAGCCCCAGCAGACCAGCGGCCGCCAGGAGTGGCTGGAAAACATCCTGAACCAATACGTCTGAGGTCCCGCCTCAGATGCCCAGCTTGCTGCGGATATCCTGGGGAACGCCCTGGCGGTTGACCAGGAAGGAGGTCGTCTTGTAGCGCACGAAGGCCTTGCTCACGTAGAGATACCCCTGGTAGTCGTTGTGGGTGCCCCAGGAGTTCTTCACGATGTACCATTCCTTGCCGTTCTGGTCCTTGGCGATGCCGGTAATCTGCATGCCGTGGTCATCGGTCGTGCGGTAGTCGTCGAAGGCTTCCTGGCGCATGGTGGGGGTAATCGCAGGCTCCGGCTGCGGCTGGTTGAACAGCGCGGCCTTGTCCTTCGCCGCCCCGGCCAGCGCCGCCGGTTCGGGCACATAGGCGATGCCGTTTTTCCAGCTGAAATAAGGCTCGCTCACGTCGGTGCCCCAGGAGATGGTATAACCCGCATGCAGCGCATGGTCGATGATGGTGGTGATGTCCTCCATGGGGATGTTCCAGTCCCATTGGAAGGCCCAGTTGTCGGGCACCATCATCATGGCTTTTTGCCAGTATGGGGTGTTGGTCTGCGAGATAAATTCCACATAGTCGTCGGCATCGAGCCCCACCACCTCCTTCGCAAAGCGCTGGGGCGTATACATCTTGCCCTGGTATGCAAAAGAATCCGGCACAGGTCCCAGGTAGGCGTCCAGCACGCTGGAGAAAGCCTCTTTCCAGCTGGGGTTCAGGCGGCCTTCCTTGGTGGAGATGACGCCGTCGAGCAGGCCTTTGAGGGCCGCCTGCATGGCTTCGAAGTTGTTGATGCTGTCCCCCTGCTTTAAGCCCGTATAGACGGCTTCGGGGAGGCAGCCGTATTTCCGGTACATGTTGACCACGTCATGCGGTTCGCCCCCGTCGCCCCAGCTCACAGCCCCGTGCATGCGCACATAATGCACCGCTTTTTCCAGGTAGGCGCAACGGGCCGTATAAATCTTAGACAGGGGTATGGGTTGCCGCCCTTTCCGGGCCATCTCGGATTCGAGGAAGGAATTGGTGGCGTAGCTCCAGCAGGTGCCGGACCGGCCCTGGTTCTCTACGGGTGTGGCTTCGGCGTTGACCAGTGTCGTGAAATGGAAGCCCTCCCGGGCATGGGCGCTTTGGTTGTCGATGACCTTGTTGACGAGGTCGACCTGGGCGCTTGCGCTGCCTGCTGCAAGCAGCAAGGACAGCCCTATGGAGAAGATTTTCATCATGGTGCTTGTATGGAGGTGTATAGGATGGAGCCAAAGGTAAATTATTTTTACTTTTAGGCTTCACCGCGGAACGCGCCGCCGCGCCCCGCATATGCACGCGATATCATGGCATGGGAAGCCGGCTTCACGGCCGAAAAAGACAAGAACATCTTTGTGTTGCAGGAGACGGTCCGTGGCCACCGTCTGGAAGTCCTGCCCCGCTGGGGAGCGCTGTGGCATGGCTGGACCCTGCCCCTGGCGCAGGGCTCCGTGGAGCTCCTCGACCACTATAAGGACACTGAAGACCTGCGCCTCCACCTGCGGGAGAGCTTTCGCGGGGCGCGGCTGAGCCCTTTCGCCTGCCGGATCCCCGGGGGGCGCTATGCATTCGAAGGGACGTCTTATCAGTTGCAACGCCTCAACGCCGAGGGCCACGCCATCCACGGGCTGCTGTACGACCACCCCTTCACGCTGGAGGAAGTGGAACCACTTGAAGACGGGATCAGGGCCAGCTTCCTGGCCCGGTACCGGGGGGAGGACCCGGGCTTCCCCTTTCCGTATGACTGCCGCGTCACCTATACCCTGGAGCCCGGCCGCGCTTCCCTGGATACCCTGATCATCAACCGCGGCCCGGAGCGCATGCCCCTGGTCGACGGCTGGCATCCTTATTTCCGCTGCAGCCGCCTGGAGGACTGCCTGCTGCAGTTCGACAGCCAGGGCATGCTGGAGTTCGACAACCGGCTGGTGCCCACTGGCAGGGTACTGCCCTACGGCGATTTCAGGGAGGCCCGGCGCCTGGGAGCGGTGTCACTGGACAACGCCTTCCTGCTGCCCGCCGGCGCCGGTCCGGCCTGCACCCTGACCGACCCCGCCCGGGGCCTGCAATTGAAGGTCTTTCCGTCCGCGGCGTACCGCATCCTCCTGCTCTACATACCGCCGGACCGGGGCAGCATAGCCCTGGAGCCCCTCAGCGGCGCCCCCGATGCCTTTCACAACGGTATAGGGCTGTTGACGCTGGGCCCCGGAGAGCAAAGCCGGTATTCCGTGGCCTTCGAGGCCGGACCCCTACCCGCGGCGCCCTGAAAAGGGCATGGCGCCGGATGCGGGGAAACCCGGCATTCCCGGCCCTATCGGGCGAAAATAGAATAGAGATCGGGTAATATTTAACCAGAAAATTGCTGTTTTTCTTCCGACCTTTATGCAGCCAATCAGGCCTTACAGGAGGTAAAAGACCGGAAGAAAAAGCCCTTCCCGGGTGAGACCCCCCCAAATCATTGCACAACACATGAATACGTACCTGCGGATCCACCAGGATGACAATATCGTGGTGGCGTTGGCCGATTTAAAGAAAGGAATGGACGTCCGTTTGAACGGAAGCGCTGTAACCTTGTCTGATGACATCCCCCAAAAGCACAAATTCACCTTGCAGCCTATGGCGCCGGGGGACGCCCTCTATATGTACGGGGTCATGGTGGGGGAGGTGGTGCAGCCCATACCCGCGGGCGGACTGGTCTCTACGGCCAATGTACGCCACGCCACCCGGCCTTTCCAGGCCCGCTCCGGCGCTTTCCACTGGGAAGCCCCTGATGTCAGCCGCTGGAAAGACAAGACGTTCCTGGGATACCACCGCAGCGACGGGCAGGTAGGCACGCGCAACTACTGGCTGGTCGTCCCGCTCGTGTTTTGCGAGAACCGCAACATGCAGGTGCTTCGCCAGGCCTTCGTGCAGGAACTGGGCTACGGACAACCCGATTATTACCGCGATATCGTGCGGGCCATGGTCAGCGAATACCGCCGGGGCGCCGATGCCCCGGCGATCCGGGCCATGACCTTTGCTGAAAAAGGCAGCGCCTCGGCAGACCGTGTCTTCCCCCATGTCGACGGCATCAAGTTCCTGGTTCATGAAGGCGGCTGCGGAGGCACCCGCGAGGATGCGACGAACCTCTGCGCCCTGCTGGCGGGCTACTGCGTCAATCCCAATGTGGCCGGGGTTACTGTGCTGAGCCTGGGCTGCCAGCATGCGCAGGTATCCATCCTCCAGGAGGAGATCCGCAAGCGCAGCCCCGCCTTTGACAAGCCCCTGCTGATCTTCGAGCAGCAGCAGTGGCCCAGCGAATACAAGATGCTGAGCCAGGCCCTGCGCAAGACCTTCGTGGGCATGATGGAGGCCAATGCCATCCCCCGCCAGCCGGCCCCCCTGAGCGCACTCACCGTCGGGGTCAAGTGCGGAGGCTCGGACGGCTTCAGCGGCATCTCGGCCAACCCGGCCGTGGGCTACTGCGCCGACCTCATCGTGGCCCTGGGCGGCAAGGTGGTGCTGGCAGAGTTCCCCGAGCTTTGCGGCGTAGAGCAGGAGCTCATTGACCGCAGTATCGACGACGAAACAGCCGACCGCTTCATGCGGCTCATGCGGGAATATGCCCGCCGGGCTGCCGCCGTAGGCGCTGGCTTTGACATGAATCCCTCGCCCGGCAACATCCGGGACGGCCTCATCACCGACGCCATCAAGTCAGCCGGCGCTGCCCGCAAGGGAGGCACCTCGCCCGTCACCGGCGTGCTGGGTTATCCCGAATACGCCACCCGCCCGGGGCTGAACCTGCTTTGTACGCCCGGAAACGACGTGGAGGCCACCACGGGGATGGCCGGCGCCGGCTGCACGCTGCAGCTGTTCACCACCGGCCTGGGGACGCCTACGGGCAATCCCATCTCTCCCATGGTGAAGATATCGACCAACACGGCGCTGGTGCGGCGCATGCCCGATATCATCGATATCGACGCGGGGCCCATCATCACCGGGGAGAAAACGGTCAACCAAGTGGGGGAGGAGATCCTGGAATACATCATCAGGCTCGCCAGCGGAGAGATCGAGACTAAGGCCACGTTGCTCGGCCAGGACGACTTCATCCCCTGGAAAAAAGGCGTGTCGCTCTGATGCGGCGGCCAGGCACTGGCCGAAAAGGGGAACGGTTTAGTTGTAGACCTTCACCAGGAAGATAAAATCCTGCAGCTTTTTGATCTGGTTCACCTGGGAAAGGTGCTGCAGGCGGTTGACGCCGGCCGCCAGGCCCTTGTGTGCCGCCGGGCTCTGGTGGTTGAGGCTGTCCAGCATTTTCAGCAGCAGGGTGGACTTTACGGCAAAGGCGATGTCGTCGGAAGGGGATTGCTTGCCGCTGATGATGCCCACCACCTGGCCCTGGGCGTCCACCAGCGGTCCCCCGCTGTTGCCGGGGTTGACCGGCAAGGCGATCTGGTAGGCATCCGAGTCGCCGCGATAACCGGTCTCGGCACTGATGTATCCTTTCCCAAAGACGATCTCATCGCGGGGATAACCCAGGGTATACACTTCTTCCCCCAGTTCGGCATTGGTCTTTTTCAGGGAAAAAGGAGGGGCGGGCAGGTGAAAACTGGAGTCCGTGATCTTGAGCAGGGCCAGGTCGTATTCTGCTGCCTGGTAGACGATGTCCGCCTTATAGCCTTCCCCCTGGTTGTTTTGCACATAGATGGAATCTGCCCCAGCCACCACATGGGCGTTGGTGACCACGTAGCCGTCTCCCGAGATGGCGAAGCCTGTTCCTCCGTATGCACCGGGGGCCGCCGGGGCCGCCTTGGGCTGATGCATGTCCTGGAGCAGGGCGGTCTGCGAACGCCGGATATTGTCGATCTCCCGGCGCAGGATGATGTAGCTGCCCTTTTCGTTGTCGGAACGGGTCATCCACCAGCCGCCGGCGAAAGAGATCAGCAGCGTGACGGCGGCGGCGATGGCGGCGGCTTTCCAGGCGATGCGGCGCATGGCAGGGATATCGGCCGCCTTGCCTGGCTTCCCGTTGCCCGCCGGGGCGGCATAACGGGCGTAGGCCCGCTGCAGCTTGTCTTCCAGGTCTTTGCGGTCCCCGTAGGCAAGCAGTTGCTGGCGAAACGCTGCTTGTTCATCCAGCACACGCCCGGCTTCGGGATCGCGGCGGCAAAACTCTTCGAACTGGGCCTTTTCCTCTCCTTCCATCAGGCCTTCCAGGTAACGGTCAATCGCGTCGAGCAAGGGAATATGGTCCATCATCACTCTTCCTCCGTCATTTTATATTGCGTAAAGAAAATCTTTTTCAAACGGTTCAGGCATTTGTACTTCTGCGTCTTGGCATTGTCGGTGTTGGTGTACCCGAATTTTTCCACCAGCTCCTGCATGGACCGGTGCCGCAGGTAAAAATCCTCCAACAGGCTCCGGCAGGGTTCGCCCAGCTGCTGCAGGGCCGCCCCCATCAACCGGTACTGCCGGTCTTCCTCTTCGTGCCGCTGCAGGTCTCCGTCCACGGCCAGGTCTGGCAGCCTGCTGTCATCGCCGATCAGCATGAGGGGCTTCCGCTGGCGTTGTTCCAGCTGCTTCAGCCAGAGCCGGCGGCAGACGGCATACAAGTAGGTCTTCAGCTG
>CBINPH010000060.1:0-11537 GCA_966252445.1 uncultured Chitinophagaceae bacterium
CCAACATCGGTCCCTGGCAACTCATTTGCGAAGAAAAAGAAGCCGTGCTGAAGGTGATTCCCGTCGATGAGGCCGGCGTGTTGGATATGGAAGCCTACCAGCGGCTGCTGTCGCCCAGGACCCGCATCGTGTCGGTAGTATTTGCCTCCAATTCCCTGGGGACGGTGAACCCGGTTAAAGAAATTATCCGCCTGGGACACGAGGCAGGTGCGCGGGTACTGATCGATGCGGCCCTCCCCGTGGACGTGCAGGACCTGGATTGTGATTTTCTGGCCTTTTCCGCCCACAAATTGTATGGCCCAACGGGTATGGGCGTCCTGTACGGCAAAAGAGAACTCCTGGAGGCCATGCCCCCTTATCAGGGCGGCGGGGAAATGATCCGCGACGTCACCTTCGCCAGGACCACCTTCAACGACCTGCCTTATAAATTTGAAGCCGGCACGCCCAATATCGGGGATGTGGTGGCGATGAAGGCCGCCCTGGAGTTCATGGGCGCCGTCGACCGGGATGCCGCTGCCGCCCATGAGCAGCGGTTGCTGCACATGGCGGCTGCCGGCCTGGAAGACATCGACGGTATCCGGTTGATCGGTACGGCGCCGCAAAAGATAGGGGTGGTATCCTTCGTCGCGGCGGATATTCATCACTTTGACCTGGGCATGATGCTGGACGCCCGCGGCATTGCGATCCGGACGGGACACCACTGCACCCAACCGCTGATGGACCTGCTGCACATAGAAGGTACAAACCGGGCATCCTTTGCGATATACAATACGGAGGCTGAGGTGGCATACCTGGTGCAGACCCTGGCGGAAATCGTACAGAAAAAACGAAAATGAGCAAGACCGTCAACGAGATACAAGAGGAGATCATCGAGGAATTTTCCCTGCTGCAAGGGGATATGGAAAGCACGATTTATTACATCATGGAGCTGGGTGAAAAGCTGCCCCCCCTGGATGAAAAGTACCGCCTGGATGAAAATCTCGTTAAAGGCTGCCAATCCAAGGTCTGGCTGGGGACGGCCTATGAGGACGGCAAGGTCTATTTCTTTGCCGACAGCAATACGGATGTCACCAAGGGCCTCATCAGCCTGCTGATCCGCTTGTGGAATGGGCGCAGCCCGGAGGAGATCATCGACGCCGACCTGTACTTTATTGACCGCATCGGCATGAAGCGGGTGGTGGGTTCCCAGCGCTCCAACGGTTTTGCCGCAATGATCAAGCAAATGAAGCTGTATGCCCTCGGCTATCAGCAAAAAGCCGGGCAGCTTCATGGAGAAAGCTAAACCTGGTCGCGAAAAAAAACAACCATGCCAGAAGAAGAGGCCATACCAACGAATCCCACCGGGGAAAAATCGGCCGAGTTAATCCATCAGGAATCGATTTCCATGATCAAGACTTGCTATGATCCCGAGATTCCTGTCAACATATGGGAACTGGGCCTGATTTATGACGTACGGGTCGACGATGCCGGGAAGGTGGACGTCGTCATGACGCTGACCTCCCCGTTCTGCCCCGCAGCCCAGTCATTGCCCGAAGAAGTGAGGGAAAAAATTTCCGGCATCGCCGGCGTATCCGACGTCAATGTGGAAGTGACCTTCGATCCCCCCTGGACGCAGGATATGATGAGTGAAGAAGCCAAGCTGGAGCTGGGCTTCCTGTGAACCTTCCGGCTGTTTCATCCTGGGCCCTCACCAAATCAATCCCGCGGTTACGCCCGAAATTCCTTTTCTTTAGCCTTAAATTACAGGCATGACTCCTCAGGTACACCCTGGCAAGAAAGCTGCGGGAGAACGCGCAGCGGCACTGGTAGAACCGGGCATGACCATTGGTCTGGGCACCGGTTCGACCGCCTATTGGGCCATCCAGGCCATCGGCGAACGGGTACGCGATGGGTTGGAGATCCGGGCTATCGCCACCTCCATAGAATCCGAACAGATGGCGCGGTCCCTCCGCATTCCCCTCGTCACCTTTGCCGAATGCATGGCATTTGACATGGACATTGACGGCGCCGACGAGGTGGACCAGCGTTTCTGCCTCATCAAGGGCGGCGGTGGCGCGCTCTTGCGGGAGAAGATCATCGCGGCGGCAAGCCGGCGCATGGTCGTGGTAGCCGACGACAGCAAATGGGTCCGCCAACTGGGAGCCTTCCCCCTCCCCGTCGAGATCATTCCCTTTGGCTGGGAAATAACGCGGCAAAAGGTGGGCGCCCTGGGCTGCGAACCTGTGCTGCGCGAAAAGCAGGGCGCGCCTTACCTGACTGATAACGGCAATTATATTTTGGACTGCAGCTTCAGCCAGATCGCTGACCCAGCAGGATTGGAGGCCCTGCTCAGGGGCATTCCGGGCGTGGTGGAAAGCGGGCTGTTCATTGGCATGGCCGACACGGTGATCCTCGGTCATGCGGACGGCACCACCACGCTCCTCTCCCGGCCCGCGTAAACTGCGTTATGGCGCAGACTCCAGGCGCTGTAAGAGAGGGGAAAAATCCAGCATATCGTATCGTCGCTGCAGCATGTGGATGCGCTCGCGCTGGGCTTCCCGGAACGCCCGGTATCCTGCCGTTTGCGGATGCAGGGGACGATGGGCCGCCGCCCGAACGACATCGGCCACCTGGCGCAGGATCTCCTGACCAGCATCGTCCATGGCTGAGGCTATGAACTTTTCCCAGACATAATCGACGGCGAAGGCATTGGGATGCACCAGGTCGGCGGCGAAAAATCGGTAATCCCTGAGGTCATCCAGCACCAGCTCATAGGCAGGAAAATAATGCAGGCGGTCAAATTTCTCCACGAGATGATGGATGGCATATAGGAGGACCGCCTTGCTGAGGCCGCTCCGAACGACGCCTTCACGCAGGTAACGGACCGGACTGACAGTAAAGAGGATGTTTATCCGGCTGTTCAGGGAAAACACACGGTGCATCATGTTGTCCAGCGCTGCTATCACTTCTTCCGGCCGCAGCATCACCCGGTCGAAGAGCGCGGAAGGCATGCGGTGGCAATTGGCGACTGTCCTGCCGCTGTCACGCAGCCGAAATACCTGTGCACTGCCCAGCGTGAGAACCAGCCAGTCGGCCTCCCTGAGCCGCTCCGCCCCCTCGCGCAGGGCCCTGTTGATCCCCTCCAGGCAGGCTTCTTTATCCGGCGAGGAAAAACGGCCGTGATGATCCCAGCTGTGCCAGAGGCCTTCGTGGGTAAACAAGTCTTCAGGACGGCAGATGGCCTGGTTCACGTAGTCTTCGACGGCCCTGGCGATGCTTATCGGGTTGTACAAGATCCCATGGGGATTGATCATGGCATCGAAAAGATGGGTGCGCATCCGCTCCCCCACCTGCTCAGCAAAACAGGAACCCAGCAGCAGGAAACGTTGTCCATAAGCGACCGGCGGCCGCAGCGGCTCCAGGGGAAATTCCAGGTGAAATGGCATCATCGCTCAGGCTTGAGCCCTGCAAATTACGATTTTACGGACCGGACAGCGCAGGCCATGGGTGATTACAGGCACGAATATTATCTTTGCCGGCTGTATGAAGCGAAAACACCCGTTGCTGCCCATTATTTTAACGGTTTTCCTGGATCTGCTCGGGTTGGGTATTGTCATCCCTATTGCGGCGCCGCTGCTGATGACCCCCTCCGAGGGCATGTTGCCAGCTGCAGCCGGCCTGGACCAGCGTTCCGTCGCCCTGGGTTTTTTGCTGGGGATCTTTTCGGTGGCCCAGTTCTTCGGTGCGCCCATCCTTGGCGCCCTTGCGGATAAGCATGGCCGTAAAAAGATCCTGTCGCTGTCTATTGCCGGCACCCTGATCGGTTATGTGCTCTTTGCCTTCGGCATCATGGAGCGGAGCCTCCTGCTGTGCTTCCTCAGCCGTGCCCTGGATGGATTCACCGGGGGGAACATTTCTGTGGCGATGTCAGCCATTGCCGATGTAACGGAGGAGAAGGACCGGGCAAAAAATTTCGGGCTGGTGGGGATGAGTTTTGGACTGGGCTTTATCCTGGGCCCCTTTTTGGGCGGTCTGCTGGCCAATCCCGAACTGGTTTCCTGGTTCAATTATGCCACGCCGTATTGGTTCGCTGCCGCCCTGTCGATGGTCAATATGGTGGTGATCAGGTACCTGTTCCAGGAAACGCTCCGCCAGCCCAAATCCGGGCGGGTACACCTCTTCACCGGCTTCGGTCATCTGGCCAGGGCTTTCCGGACCACGCAACTGCGGGGGATATTCGCGGTGCTGTTCCTGATGGTGTTCGGCTTCAACTTTTTTACGCAATTCTTCCAGGTGTTCCTCATCCACAAGTTCGAGTACGGGGCCACGGATATCGCATACCTGTTCGCTTATATTGGCTTGTGGCTCGCCATCTCTCAGGGCCTCCTTACCCGTCCGTTGAGCAAACGTTTCTCTGTCGAAAGCATCGTTTCCTGGACGGCGCTTCTGTGTGCCTTATCCCTGCCTCTGCTCCTCATCCCTGAGCGGTCCTGGTGGCTATACCTTATTGTTCCCCTGATCGCCATCTTCAGCGGGCTCAACACACCGAACATGACGGCCCTGATCTCCATGCAGGCGGGCGCCACAGAACAGGGGACGATCCTGGGCATGCGCCAGTCGGTACAGTCTGTGGCCATGGCCCTGCCCCCCATCATGGCCGGCTTCATGACCACCCTGGATGTGCGCCTGCCCATCTGGTCTGCAGGCATCTGCATGGCCCTGGGCTGGCTGGTCTTCCAGCTGATGGTCCGCGGGAAAGGGAAACAAGAATAAGAAAGCAAGGAAAGTCCCTGCTGCCCGGGCCGGCTGCAGGTGGTGGGTGGAGCTACCTGGTGAACAGGGACGTGGCCATGGCGGCAGCCTGACGGAACGCCTCCATATCCAGGGACAAGGGGCGGCCTCTGCGCTGAAAGAACCCCACCAGATTTTCCGTGGCGATATTGCCCACCAGTTCGTCGGCAGCCATGGGACATCCACCGAAGCCTCCCAAGGCAGCATCGAAACGACGGCAACCCGCGTCATAGGCTGCAGCGATCTTTTCTTCCCAATGCCATGGATGCGAATGGAAATGGGCGCCCAACACCACCTCCGGATAAGCCGGGATCAGTTGCTTAAAAAGGCGGGAAATAGCCGGCGGCTTGGCCATCCCCACCGTGTCGGCAAGCGAGAACTGGCGGATACCCATGGCCGACAGGCGGCCGAGCCAATGGTCGATTACTCCTTCATCGTAGGGATCGCCATAGGGGTTGCCGAATCCCATGGAGAAGTAAATGACGAGTTCCTTGTGGCGTGATGTACAAAGCGCTTGCAGGTTTTCCACCAATTCCAGTGCGTCGGCCACCGTACGTCCGGTATTGCGCAGCTGAAAGGTCTCGGAAACGGAAAAAGGATATCCGAGGTAGGTGATGACATCATACGCTGAAGCCTCCTCGGCACCCCGCATATTGGCGACGATCGCCAGCAGTTTTGTCCCTTCGGCGGGGATGATCAGGTCCTGGAGAACCGCCGCTGTATCGGCCATCTGCGGCACCGCGCGGTGCGAGACAAAACTGCCGAAGTCCAGCACATCAAAACCTACCCTGAGCAGGGCGTTGAGGTACGCAGACTTGCGGTCCGTAGGAATAAAGTGTTCCCAACCTTGCATGGCGTCACGAGGGCATTCCACTAACGTGACCCGCCTTCCCGTCTCGGGAATCACCGATGCGCCTGAAGATGTCTGTTTTTCCATGCCTCTCGGTTAGCGTGCATACATCCGGCCGCACCCCGCTGCCAGGGGCCGGGGCTCAGATGGTAAACCCATGGGGGATCATGGCTTCTTTTTTGATGACCACGATACCATCCTTGATCACGTAAAGTTCGTGCTCCCGGTCTTCCAGGTGCGCTCCGCCATTGATGCGGACATCGTTGCCGATGTGGCAATTCTTGTCAATGATGGCGTTGTGGATATAGCACCGCTCCCCGATGCCGACCGGAGGGATCCCATGGCTGACTGAATCATTGATATCCGCCAGGGTTTGGTAGTTGTCACTACCCATGATATAGCTGTTGGAAATGGTTGTGCCCTTCCCTATCCGGGTCCGGATGCCCACCACCGCATGCTCCAGTCTGCTGGCCATGATGATACATCCGTCCGCAATAATGGTCTTCTCCAGGGTCGTGCCCGATATTTTGGAGGGGGGCAATACCCTTGGCCTGGTGTAAATGCTGTGGTGCTGGTCGAAGAGGTTGAACTGGGGGATCTCATCCGTGAGGCTGAGGTTGGCCTCGAAAAAAGAGTGGATATTCCCGATATCGGTCCAGTATCCTTCGTGCTGGAAACTGACTACCTTGTTGTATTTTTCAATCGCCTGGGGAATGATCTCCTTCCCAAAGTCGGTAGCATCTTTGTTGGTGGCCAGTACGTCGCTGAGATAGTGGCGATTGAATATGTAGATCCCCATGGAAGCCAGGTAAATACGTCCTTCCCGCTGCATCTCTTCGCTCACATCCGAATTCCATTCGGGCAAAGCATCTTTCTTGGGCTTTTCAATAAAGGAGGTGATAAAATTGTCATGGTCCGTTTTCATGATTCCAAAGGATGTCGCATCCCGGGCATTGACGGGTATGGTCGCGATCGTAATGTCCGCCTGCTTATCGATATGGTTTTGGAGCATCTCCCGGAAATCCATCTGGTACAGCTGGTCGCCGGACAGAATCAGGATGTAGTCCGACTCGAAATTCTGGATATGGCGCATGCACTGACGCACCGCATCGGCGGTCCCCTGGTACCATGCCGGGTTGTCGGGGGTTTGCTCCGCCGCCAGAATATCCACAAATCCCGTGTTGAAATGGTCGAAGTGATAGGTATTCTTGATGTGTTTGTTCAGGGATGCCGAGTTGAATTGCGTCAGGACAAATATCCGGCGCATGTTGGAGGTCAGGCAATTGGAAATAGGGATGTCTACCAACCGGTATTTGCCGCCCACGGGAACGGCCGGCTTGGAACGCGTGGAAGTCAACGGATAGAGCCGGCTGCCCTGGCCACCGCCCAAGATCACTGCTAGAGTTCTTTCTGGCATATCGCTTATTTGAGAGAATTGTACAATTCGATGTATTGCCTGGCTGATTTATTCCAGGAGAAATCCATTTTCATCATCCGGCGGCGAAGCTCGTTGAGCGCTTTCTGGTCCTCATACAGGGCAATGGCCCGGCTGATGGATTGGCCGGCATCCCAGACAGAAGGATGCAGGAACCGGATGCCATAACCGCCCGGGTCGCCGAAATCGACGACTGTATCCTTCAGTCCCCCGGTGCTCCTGACGATGGGCAGGGTTCCGTAACGCAGGGAATACATCTGGTTCAGCCCGCAGGGCTCCACCCTGGAAGGCATGATCAGAAAGTCACTGCCCGCATAAATCAGGTGGGATAACCGTTCGTTGTATCCTATGTAAGTGTTGTACTGGCCGTTCAGGTGAGGTTTAAGCTGCTCCAGCGACCATTCGATGTGCGGATCACCGCTGCCGAGAACCAGGAAACTGGCTCCACCATTCGTCTCGTAGAGCGAGCGGCCGATCATGTCGGGCAGCAGATCCGCTCCTTTATCGTAGACCAGCCTACCGATGAAAGAAATCAGGGGTTTCTCTTTGTCCAGCTGAAAGGTCTCGCAGATGATGTCCTTGTTCTTCCGTTTCCCCGAAACGACATTCCGGTATCCATAATGCCGGTCGATCAGGGGATCGCTGTTAGGATCCCAGGTGTCGGCATCGATGCCGTTCAGGATACCACGGCATTTCGAGGATTCGGCCCGCAGCAGGCCCTCCAGGCCCAGGGCAGCATTTTTTAGCTCTTCCATATAACTGGGAGAGACGGTGGTCACTCCCCAGGCGCATTTGATGGCCGCCGCCATGGAATTGATGCATCCGCCCCAGTCCAGCAGTCCGGATTTCCAGAGATCGAAGCCGGGCAGTGTATACAGGCGGTCCCAGCCGAACTGGCCCTGATACTGCGCGTTGTGAATCGTGAACACGGTGGGAATATCCCGGAGGCTATTGAAACGGAAGGCATGAGCCATCATAAAGGGGACCAGCCCGGTATGGTGATCATGGCAGTGGACAATATCCGGGTGATGCTTCCAGGTGTTCATCCAGTCAAGAACGGCGATCTGAAAGGCGAGAAAGCGCTCCGTGTCGTTGTCGTATCCGTATACCCGATCCCCGTCGAGCAGCCCGGGAATGTCGAGCAGGTACAAGTCGAATCCCAGCTTGTTGGTCTTCTCCCGAATGACGTTGAAATGCCTCCAGGTTTTGCCCATCCAGGTCCCCCCCTGGTGCACAAGCTCAAATTCATTCTCTTTAAGAAAAGGGGTATGATAACAGGGCATCACCACCTTGGCCGTATGACCTTCCTGTTGCTGATATTTGGGTAAGGCACCCACGACATCGGCCAGACCGCCAACCTTCGCCACTGGATAACATTCGGCACTGACATGTACTATCTCCATTCCAAGCTTTGTTTAATCACCCTTGAATACTCCAACAATTTAAAACTAATTGCAACAATTTCAGCGGACTAGAGAAAAAAATTTTAGTTCTTCCGCTTTGTCCACCAGCGGCCCAGCCACTTTCGTTAGGCAACATATCCGTATATTTGTGTAGTCGCCGCAAGGTTTTACCATCTCGCCAGACGCGGGCCACAAAGCCCGCCGCGACTACGGCAGAATCTAGCCCGGCAGCTCATCCGGTTCAAAACGGCAAAGGAGGATAAGCGGATAATGAAACGATCGGGTTCGGCAGACTTGCCCTTGCATTATGGCCGGGTACCACCCTGGCTCGCTGAACGAATGTGCCTGTTGGGCGCCGCCATTACCGAGTCCATTCTGCAGGATTATGGTTACCAGGGCCTGCTCAGCCGGCTAAGCAACCCCTGCTGGTTCCAGGCACTGGGCTGCGTCATGGGTATGGACTGGCACTCCTCTGGCATTACTACATCCGTCATGGGTGCCTTAAAGAAGGCCATCCAGCCGCGGGCTGAGGAATGGGGACTGTACGTCTGCGGGGGCCGGGGCCGCCATTCCCGGCAAACACCAGACGAATTATACCGGATGGCCGAAAAGACGGGGCTGGATGGCGACGAGCTGGCGCGCTCCAGCCGGCTGACCGCCAAAGTGGACAACGCAGCCATTCAGGACGGCTTTCAACTGTATTTGCATAGCTTCCTGGTCACACGTGAAGGGCAATGGGCCGTTATTCAGCAAGGCATGAATACCGTGACCAGGCAGGCCAGGCGTTATCATTGGCTCTCTGCCGAAGTTCGTTCTTTCGTCGAAGAACCCCACACGGGGGTCTGCGGGCAATACCAAGGCCCCATGCTGAACCTGACCCACCGGCAGGCCGCACCTGCACGAGACGCCATGCTGAACCTGGCGAAAGAAGCCTCTGTAGATCTGCTGACCGATGCCTATACCCACCTGTCCATGCCTTCGGACCATCAGGTACGAAGCAGCGACGTCAACCTCAAAAGGCTGGGCGCGGCACTGGCGGTCGCCCATGAAGTTCGCCCGGACGATTTTGCCAGCCTGCTGCTGCTGCCCGGCGTGGGGCCGCGCACCCTGCAGGCCCTTGCACTGGTCAGTGAAGTCATCCACGGTACCCCGTCCCGGTTCGACGACCCCGCCCGATTTTCTTTTGCGCATGGGGGCAAAGACGGGCATCCGTTCCCCGTCCCTTTGACGGTTTATGATCATACGATCACCGAAATGCAAGCCATCGTGGAAAAAGCCCGTATTGGGCATACAGAAAAATCCTTATCGCTGAAAAAGCTGCACGGGATGACCCGCGCCCTGGAAGAGAATTTTATACCCAATAACCGATTTGATGATCTTGTCCGCCATGAACGGGAACAATCGCACCGCTATGGCGGGAGGACCGTTAAAGGACCGGCGAAGCCTCCCCCAGACCTTCAGCTGTCCCTTTTTTAACACCGCAGCCAGAACGGCCCCTAATTCAGCCTGAACTCCAGAGAAGAAGAAAGATATTTGACGCCGGCTGCATCTTCGGCTATGATCCTGTCGAAATACAGGCGGTCTCCTTTTTGCAGCCGTTGTTTCAGGCGGTCCCGCCAAAGGGAATCAAGCCGGTTTCCCCTGAAAGACCATGCGGTATACGCCGAACGTGTTTCCGGCCGGCCGGTGGTATCGTTGGGGACGACATGAAATTCCTGGAACCCGAAATTGAAGGCCACCACGCGGCGAACGCGTCCGTGGGCATCTCTGGCTACCAATGCCGAATCCAGCAAGGCCCGCATCATGGATACCGGTAAGGTGTTGCTGAGCACTCCGCCAAGGGAGGTCTTGCATACCGGCAGCAAGGCACGAGCCGTGTCCCTGCCGGCAGGTGCCTGGCGAGCTGCGCTGGGGCCTGCCCCAAAACAGAGGATCAGCAGAAGCCCTGCCATGGTATACCATCGTGCCATGGCACAAATATCGGAAAACCGGGCGTGCGGAGCACCCTGGAGGATTTTTTATGTCGGCAGTTTATCCGTTCTTTGCGCCATGAGTTTAGCTCAGCACACGGATGCGCAGCTGCGCTTCCGGCAGCAGGAGGAGAATTCCGGCGCCTATGTGCTGCCTTTTATCCAGGCGGCATTTCCCCTGGAGCCTGGGATGCGTGTCATGGAAATTGGCTGCGGGGAGGGAGGCGTACTGGCCCCTTTCCTGGAGCATGGCTGTACGGCCGTGGGGGTGGACCTGGAGCCCGAGCGCATCGCCTTGGCTGCCGGATTCCTGAAAGACGCCGTGGAACAGGGCAAACTGCGGCTGATCGCTCAGAACATATATGACCTTGATTTTCTTGGGGAATTCCGGCAGTATTTCGACCTGATCATCCTCAAGGATGCTATTGAGCACATCCCCGATCAGGACCGCTTAATGGGATATCTCCAACAACTCCTCCGGCCGGGGGGAGCCATCTTTCTCGGGTTCCCGCCCTGGTATATGCCCCACGGCGGACATCAGCAGATATGCCGCAGCAAATGGCTCAGCGTATGGCCTTACATTCATCTGCTGCCCCGGGGATGGTACCGCCGGCTCTTACAGGCTTTTGGAGAGGATCCCAGCACCGTGAAAGAGCTGCTCGAAATCAAGGAAACGGGTATTTCCATCGAACGCTTTGAGAAAATACTGAAGCACCACCAGTACCGCATTCTGCGACGGCGGTTTTACCTGGTCAACCCGATATATCGCTACAAGTTCGGATGGAAGCCCCGGGAGCAATCTTCCATGATAGCCCGTATTCCTTTCTGGAGAAACTTCGTGACCACCTGCATGTACTATCTCATCACCCCGGCATAGCGAACAATATCCGGCACGGCATATTTAAAAAATCTTGTACCGGTATTTGATGTTGTCGGTATTGTTTTGGAGCTCGGCGATATTGATCGAGGCCTTGATGTCGTTGACGGCCTCGTTTTTAAGGGTGGAAAATTCATTCTGCTTCTGCTTCACCAGGTTTTTGTCGGCCAGGCCGTTGGTGGTCGCGATGTTCAGCGCGAGGCGAAACATCGTCGTGACGAGCAGAACGGTG
>CBINPH010000061.1:0-11535 GCA_966252445.1 uncultured Chitinophagaceae bacterium
ACTCATCGGCCTGGTTCTTGCCCGCGATGTCGAAGGCGGTGCCATGGTCGGGAGAGGTCCTCACGATGGGCAGCCCTGCCGTGAAGTTGACACCCTGCCCGATGGACAGGGACTTGAAGGGGATCAGCCCCTGGTCATGGTACATGGCCAGGACCGCATCGAACTTCAGATACTGGCTGCGCGCAAAGAAGGCGTCGGCGCTGAAAGGCCCGAAGCAGAGTATGCCCTGGTTGCCCGCCTGGTTGATGGCCGGAATGATGATCTCCAGTTCTTCCCGGCCCACAAGCCCCCCGTCCCCCGCATGGGGGTTGAGCCCCAGAACGGCGATCTTCGGGGCCTCTATGCCGAAATCACGCATGAGGCTTTCCTTCAGGGCCTGCAGCTTGGCGAGGATGCGCTCGAAGCTGACCTGGGCGGCGGCCTCCGACAGCGGCACGTGCTCGCTGAGCACAGCCACCCGCATGTTCTCCGAGCACATCAGCATGACCGCTTCCCGGGCGCCGAAGACGTCTTTGAGGTAGGGGGTATGCCCCGTATAGTGGAAATCCCCGCCCTGCACGTTGTTCTTGTGCAGGGGCGCGGTGACCAGGCCGTCGATCTGATGATCCTTCAGGCATTGCACGGCCACCGCCAGGGAGCGTACGGCATACTTTCCCCCGGTCTCGTTGATGACCCCCGGCGTGATCATCACTTCTTCCTCCCAGCAATTGAACAGATTGACCTGTTTATGGGTGATCTTGTGGAAATTGCGGATGTTCTGGTAATTGAAATGTCCTTCCCCCATGAATTTCCGGTAGAAATTGATGGTCTTGCTGCTGGCGAAGACCACCGGGGTGCAGAGTTCCAGGACGCGGTTGTCGCTGAAGGTCTTGATGACGATCTCGGGGCCGATGCCATTGAGGTCCCCGATGGTGACGCCGATCACCGGCCTGGTCGCTGTTGTTTCCGTAGTCATCTGTAGCTCTCCTTGTTGATGAGGTGCCAAATGTACAATATTCGGCCCTATTCTGCTTCCATGGGCGGCAGCAGAAAGTTCGGGGAGTATAATACCTTTGCAGCGGCAAAACCGCGGATGTATACACTGAAGAAATCACTGGGCCAGCATTTCCTGCATGACGAGCGCATCGCTGCACGCATCATCGAGGCCTTTCCCGTCCGGGAAGGCGACCGGGTGCTGGAAGTGGGTCCGGGGGGCGGAGCCCTGACGCAGCGGCTGCTGGCCCTGCCGGGCATAGACCTGCGCGCCCTGGAGATCGACGGTGAAAAGGTGCGCTGGCTGGCCGGGCAGTTCCCCGCCCTGGAAACACGCCTCATCCACGGCGATATCCTGAAGGAAGCCCCGCCCTTCCCCGGGCCTTTTGCCGTGATCGGCAATTTTCCGTACAACATCTCCAGCCAGATCCTGTTCCGGATCCTGGAGTGGAGGAAGCAGGTGTTCCTGATGACCGGCATGTTCCAGCGGGAAGTCGCCCGTCGCATCGCCGCCGGACCCGGGGGCAAGGAGTACGGCATCCTGAGCGTGCTGGTGCAGGCGTTTTATTCCGTGGAATATCTTTTCGAGGTGCCCGCGGCATGCTTCACCCCGCCGCCCGCGGTGGTCTCGGCCGTCATCCGGCTCCGCGATCTCGGTGATCCGTACCGTATCGGGGAAAGCAAGCGCTTTTTTTCCCTGGTCAAAGCGGCCTTCGCCCAGCGCCGCAAAATGCTGCGCAACCCCCTGAAGGGGCTCTTCCCCGCAGCCCTGCTGCAGACCCCTTTGTTCAGCCGCCGCGCCGAGGAACTGAGCGTGGCCGAATTCGTTGACCTGTCAAAACAGATGCTATGACCGAACCACTGAAGAAAGTCCTGATCACCGCCAAGGTGCATCCCTACCTCGTCGACTACCTCACGGAGAGAGGATACGAGGTGCAGTACAACCCCTCGATCTCCTACGAAGAGCTCTTTCAGAACATCCACAGCTGCATAGGGCTGATCGTGACCACCCGGCTCCGGATCGACCAGCACATCCTGGACAACGCCCCCGCCCTGCAGTGGATCGGCCGCCTGGGCTCCGGCATGGAAATGATCGATGTCGCCTATGCCGCCCACAAGGGCATCCGCTGCGTGAGCAGCCCGGAAGGCAACTGCGATGCCGTGGGGGAGCATGTGATCGGCATGCTGCTTTGCCTGTTCGGCAACATCCTCAAAAGTTCCCTGGAACTGCGCCAGGGGATCTGGGAAAGGGAAAAGAACAGGGGCATAGAGCTCAAGGAGCGCACGGTGGGGCTGATCGGCTACGGCCATACCGGCCATGCCGTGGCCCGCAAGCTGAGCGGCTTCGAGTGCCAGGTGATCGCGTACGACAAATACAAAAAAGACTTCAGCGACGAGTATGCGACCGAGGTGTCCCTGGAAGAGATTTTTAAAAGGGCCGACATCATCAGTCTGCACGTGCCGCTCACGGACGAAACGCGGCATATGGTGGACGACAAGTTCCTGCAGTCCTTCGCCGCACCGGTATATGTGGTCAACACCTCCCGCGGGCCCGTGGTCGACCCCGCGGCGCTGATCCGCCACCTCAAAAGCGAGCACGTAAAGGGCGCCTGCCTGGACGTGCTGGAGAACGAAAAGCTGAGCCAGATGGACCCCCTGCAGCAGGAACAGTTCCGGTTTTTCCTGGACGCCCCCAATGTGGTGCTCACACCCCACATCGCCGGTTACAGTGTGGAAGCAGCCTATAAAATGGCCCATATCGTCCTGCGGAAGCTGGGTATCTGAGGGCCGCGAACGGCGTCCAAATTTGATTTTTTTTCCCGGGGAATTTACCTTACCTTCGTAGGAATACAACGCTCCATGCGTGCATGGAAGCGTTGCTTTTTTTTTCTCCTGCCCGCTCCGGGCAGGTCATTTTTTACCCTCAACCGAAAATGCACTGTCATGGCCGGAATTACGTATGTGACCAGCGAGACGCTGGACAAAATGAAAGAGGAGCTGACCATGCTCAAGACGAAGGGCCGCGCAGAGATCGCCAGGGCGATCGCCGAGGCCAGGGAGAAAGGCGACCTGAAGGAAAACGCCGAGTACGACGCCGCCAAGGAAGCGCAGGGGCATCATGAGGCCAAGGTGGCCCAGCTGGAAGCGGCGATCGCGAGTGCCCGGGTGGTGGATACACGGGACCTGGACCCGTCGAGGGTATCCATCCTCGCCAAGGTGACCATCACCAATATGAAGAACAAGAAAAAAATGACCTACCAGCTGGTGTCCGAGAACGAAGCGGACATCAAGGCGGGCAAGATCTCCGTAGCCTCCCCCATCGGCAAGGGCCTGCTGGGCAAAAAGATCGGTGAGGTGGCCGAGATCGAAGCTCCGACCGGCAAGCTGGCCTTCCGCATCGAGGACATCGTCCTGGGCTGAGCCCCCCGCCCCCGTGCTCCGGGGGCCTGTTTCATGCCTTTTTCCGGATACAGCGCCGCGGCCCGCCGCGGAGGGGCATCGTCTGTCTGCAGCGAAAGGCCCGGGCGGTAGTTTTTTTAGCATTAATTTTGAAGCCTTTACCGATCCCGCCGCCTCCGGTTTGAGGCGCGGCTTACTCAACGCCCCGGACCATGACCGCAAAAGAAGTGACCTACCTGATCTTTGGCATAGTGCTGCTCCTGGCCCTGGTCTTCGATCTGGGCCTGCTCAGCAAGCGGTCCCGCACCGTGACCATCCGGCAGGCGCTGGTGCAAACCATATTCTGGGTAGCGCTCTCCATGGCTTTCTTCGTGTTCGTCTGGCTGGAAGACGGCCATGACATGGCGATCAGCTACCTGAGCGCCTACCTCATGGAATGGTCCCTGTCCATCGACAACATCTTCGTCTTCATCCTGATCTTCAACTTCTTCCGCGTAGACGAGAAAAATTACGGCCGCTCGCTGCTGATCGGCATCTTGCTGGCCATCGTGCTGCGCGTCGTGTTCATCACCGTGGGGGTGGCCCTGGTGCAGCGGTTCCACTGGGTGCTCTATATCTTCGGCGCCTTTCTGGTCTATACCGGGGCTAAAATGTTCCGTTCGGAACAGGAAAGCCAGTTCAACCCCGAGGAGAACGCGGTGTATCGCTTCATGAAGCGTTTCCTGCGCCTGACCACCGAAGAGCCCAACGGCCGCTTCATCATCTGGCGGCAGCGCAGAGCTTATTTCACAACCCTGGCGGTGGTGGTGGTCATGCTGGCGGCCGTGGACCTGGTCTTCGCCCTGGACTCCATCCCGGCCGTTTTCGCCATCACCCAGATACCCCTGGTCATCTATACCTCCAATATCTTCGCCATCCTGGGACTGCGCTCGCTGTTTTTCCTGCTCCGGGGCGCCGTCAACCGCTTTGAATACCTGCAGCAGGGCATCGCCGTGGTGCTGGTGTTCATCGGCCTGAAGATGCTGGCCGAGATCCTGCACGTCGAGTTGCCCGTATACGTGTCCCTGCTGGTGATCCTGGGCTGCCTGTCCGGGGCCATAGCCCTGTCGGCGCTGGCCCGCCAAAAGCGGGACAAGCGCAAGGCGGCCCGCGCGAAAAGACCTGCTCCATGAGCCCTATGGCACATCACCCCTATACCGCTGCCGAGATCAGCCGGATCACCGGCGGCCGCCTCCAGGGCGACGGCAGCCGCGCGGTGCGGCAACTGCTGGTCGACAGCCGGCAGCTGATCTACCCCGACAGCACCCTGTTCGTCGCCCTGGTCTCCCAGCGCCGCGACGCCCATCAGTTCATCCCCGAACTGTATGACAAAGGCGTCCGCGCCTTCCTGGTCAGCCGCAGCCCGGCAGCAGAGGCTTTCCCCGGGGCCGCCTTCATCCGGGTGGACGACACGCTGGGGGCCCTGCAGGACCTGGCGGCCTGGCACCGCCGGCAATACGATTACCCGGTGGTGGCCATCACCGGCAGCAACGGCAAGACCGTCGTGAAAGAATGGCTGTACCAGCTGCTGCAGCCGGAACACCGCATCGTGCGGAGCCCCAAGAGCTACAACTCCCAGACCGGCGTCCCGCTCTCGGTATGGCAGATGGATGAGACCCACACCCTGGGCCTCTTCGAAGCCGGGATCTCCCGGCCGGGAGAGATGGAACGGCTGGCGCGCATCCTCCGCCCCGACATCGGCATCTTCACCAACATCGGGGATGCCCACGCCGAGGGGTTCCGGGACCGCGGGCAAAAGATAGAGGAAAAGCTCCGGCTGTTCGCCGGCGCCGGGCTGCTCATCTACTGCCGCGACTACACGGAGCTGCACGAGCACATCCTGCGCGACCAGGAGGCCGTGCCCGGCAGGCAGCGCCGCCTGTTCACCTTTTCGCGGGAGGCGGACGCCGACCTCCGCATCCGCTCCACGCGGCGCGAGGGGGAGGAAACCCATATCGCCGCCCGCTATCATGACCAGCCCCTGGCGCTGCAGATCCCCTTTACGGATGCCGGCTCCGTGGAGGACGCCCTGCTCTGCTGCTGCCTCCTGCTCTGGATGGGGACGCCTGTCCGGGCCATCGCCGAGGGGATGGCCCGTCTCCACGCGGTGGCCATGCGCCTGGAGCTGAAAAAGGCCCTGAACGGCTGTTCGCTGATCAACGACAGCTACAATGCCGACCTGGGTTCCCTGTCCATCGCCCTGGACTTCCTGGCCCAGCAACAGCAGCATCCCCGCCGCACGCTGGTCCTGAGCGACCTGCTGGAGAGCGGGCGCCCCGACGCCGAGCTCTACGGGGAGGTGGCCGGGCTGCTCCAGGAAAAACAGGTCAACCGGCTCATCGGCATCGGTCCGCACCTCAGCCGGGAAAAAGCCCGCTTCCAGGCAGTGCCCGGGCTGGATACGGCCTTTTACCCGACGACCGAGGCCTTCCTGGAGCTGCTGCCGGGCAGCCGGGAACGGCCCCTGTTCCGCGACGAAACCATCCTGCTGAAAGGCGCCCGCGTCTTCGCCTTCGAGCGCATCGTCCACCTGCTGGAGCAGCAAGCCCACCGCACCGTGCTGGAGATCGACCTGGGGGCGATGGCCCACAACCTCAAAGCCTACCAGTCGCTGCTGGCGCCTTCCACCCGGACCATGGCCATGGTCAAGGCCTTTTCTTACGGCAGCGGCAGCCATGAAGTGGCGGGGCTGCTGCAGTTCCACCAGGTGGATTATCTCGCCGTGGCCTACACCGATGAAGGCAGCGCCCTGCGGGGCAGCGGCATCACCCTGCCCATCATGGTGATGAACCCCGAGGCCGACAGCTTCGATGCCCTCCTGCGCTGGGAGCTGGAGCCGGAGATCTATGCGCTGCGCCAGCTGCAGGCCTTCAGCGCCTACCTGGAGGCGGAGGGGCGGACGGCTTACCCCGTACACCTGAAGCTGGATACCGGCATGCACCGGCTGGGCTTCCAGGAGCAGCAGCTCGACGAGCTGCTGGCCCTGCTGCGGCGCAGCCCCCTGCGCCTGCGCTCGGTGTTCAGCCACCTGGCCGCCAGCGAAGATCCCGCGCAGGACGCCTTCACCCGGGAGCAGGCCCGGCGCTTCGACACCATGAGCGGACGCCTGGAGGAGGCGCTGGGTTATCCTTTTCTCCGGCACCTGGCCAACACCTCAGCCATCACCCGGTTCCCGGAGCTGCAATACGACATGGTGCGGCTGGGCATAGGCCTGTACGGCATAGACCACAGCGGCCTCATGGCCGGACGCCTGCGCACGGTAAGCACCCTGAAGACCACCGTCTCCCAGCTGCGGGAGCTGCCTGCCGGCGAGACCGTCGGCTACGGGCGGGCGGGACGGGTCGACAGCCCCCGGACCATCGCGACGGTGGCCATCGGCTATGCGGACGGGTATATGCGCTGCCTGGGCGGAGGCAGGGGGCAGATGTGGCTGCGGGGGCATCTGGCCCCGGTGATCGGGCAGGTCTGCATGGACATGGTGATGCTGGATGTCACGGGTATCCCCGGCGTCGCCGAAGGCGACGAGGTCGTCGTCTTCGGGGAGCGGCCTTCCCTGGAGGAGCTGGCGGCGGCGGCAGGCACCATACCCTACGAGCTCATGACGGGCGTTTCCCAGCGGGTGAAAAGGGTGTACTTCCAGGAGTAAGGGGCAGGGATGGAGCGGTCAGGGCTAGGGTTCTTCCGGGCTCCTGGCCACGCTGAATTTCTCCATGCGGGAGCCGCCCCCGCTCTTGTCGTTGACCTGCAGGAAATATATCCCCGGGTGGAGATCCCCCGTATAGATGCTTTTGAGGTTGGCGCCTTCCTTCATGCGGAGGGAAAAGGACTTCAGCACCCGCCCCCGGATGTCGGCGACGAGCACGGTGGCGGGAGAGGCCTGGGGAGAGACGATGGCAAAATTGAGCTCCTTGCCGTCCTCAGAGAACCGCAGGCCGGTCAGCTCCAGGCGGGTGACGGGCACCTCGGCGGAGACCACGGCAGTGAGGTATTGCTTGCCGTCGCTGTCGATCTCGCGCAGCCGGTAATAGAGCTTGCCGCCCACGGGATGGGGATCATCGAAATAGTAATGCTGGGCCGTATGGCTCTCCCCCACGCTGTTGGCCTTGCCCACGGTGACGAAGTGCAGGCTGTCCAGGGAGCGCTCGATGACGAAATGCTCGTTGTTGACTTCCATGGCCGTCACCCAGTGCAGGTTAATGACCTGGCTCACCCCGTTGTAGCGGGCCGTGAACAGGGTGATCCGGACCGGGAGCGCGCTGGCCGCCACGGTGCAGAGGAAAAAGGCCAGGCAGAGCCCGCAGCGCGGGATCCGGAGCAAAAGGGGCTGAAGGCGTTTTTCCATATAAGTGATCATCGGATGGCGCATCCCCGCGGAGGGCAAAAATCACACCACAATCCAGAGGCGTCTCCCGGCAGGCCCTGCGGCCATTCCCCGAATGGGATTTTAAGCGTACCTTTGCGAAAACAATTCATTATCTTGAAGTTCCGTTCCGCCCTGGTGCTGATCATCGCGATCCTGGTCATCGATCAGGTGCTCAAGATCTGGATCAAGACCCACATGCAAATCGGCCAGGAATTCATGGTCCTGGGGCACTGGTTCAGGATCCATTTCATTGAGAATGAAGGCATGGCCTACGGGCTCTCCTTCGGCGGGAAGATCGGCAAGGTGGCCCTGACCCTTTTTCGCCTGGGCGCCGTGGTCTTTGGCTTTTACCTCCTGCGCAAGCTCGTCCGCCTGCAATACCACCGGGGCCTGATCATCTGCGGGGCCATGATCCTGGCCGGCGCCATCGGCAACCTCATTGACAGCCTTTTCTATGGCATGCTCTTTTCGGAGAGCACCTACAGCAGTTTGGCCCGTTTTCTGCCCGAGGGCGGAGGCTACGCCAGCTTCCTGCACGGCAAGGTGGTGGACATGCTCTACTTCCCGGTATACGAAGGCTTCCTGCCCCGGTGGATCCCCTTCAAGGGCGGGGACTACTTTATCTTTTTCCAGCCGGTATTCAACATCTCGGATGCGTCCATCTCCATCGGGGTGATCACCATCCTGCTTTTCCAGAAGCGGCTGTTCCACCATCGCCTCAACGGCCCCGCGGCGCAGCAGGAGCAGCTGCATACCAAAAGGGCGGTGGATGACCAGGGGCGCCTGGCCTGATGCCTGCCCTCAGAGGGCTTCCTTAACTTTTACCGTCACTTCCAGCATGTCCCGCACCGCGTTGGCGATGCTTTCGGGGTCGAAGCCGCATTCCCGGTGCTGTTCCACAGGCTTGCCCTGTTCGATCACCCGGTCGGGTATGCCCAGCAGGCGTACCTGGGCCTGATAGCCATGGGCCTGCATCCATTCCAGCACCGCGCTGCCGAAGCCCCCCTGCACGCAGCCGTCCTCCACGGTTACGATCTTGCTGTAGGTCCCGAAGACCTCGTGCAGCAGGGCATCGTCCAGCGGCTTGACGAAGCGCAGGTCATAATGGGCCGGCATGATATCCCCTGTCGCCAGGGCCTTGCAGGCCTCGACTACGAAATTGCCGGGATGGCCGTAGCTGAGGATGGCAATGTCCTTGCCGTCCCGGATCTTGCGGCCCGTGCCGATGGGTATTTCTTCGAAGGGGGCGCGCCAGTCGGGCATGACCCCTTCTCCCCGGGGATACCGGATGACAAAAGGATGTACGGTGGTGGGCAGCTGCGCGGTATACATGAGGTTGCGCAGCTCGCGTTCGTTCATGGGGGCGCTGACGATGAGGTTGGGTATGCAGCGCATGTAGGCGATGTCGTAGGCGCCATGGTGGGTGGCTCCGTCCTCGCCCACCAGGCCGGCGCGGTCCAGGCAAAAGATCACGGGCAGGTCCTGGATCGCCACGTCGTGGATCACCTGGTCATAGGCCCTTTGCATGAAGGTCGAATAGATGTTGCAGAACACCCGCATGCCCCGGGTGGCCATGCCGGCCGAGAGGGTGACGGCATGCTGCTCGCAGATACCCACGTCGATGGCGCGGCCGGGCATCTCGTCCATCATGAACTTGAGGGAGGAGCCCGAAGGCATGGCGGGGGTGATGCCCATGATGCGGTCGTTGGCGCAGGCGAGCTCGATGATGGTGTGCCCGAAGACGTCCTGGTATTTCGGGGGGCGGGGGCCCAGCACGGGCTTTTTCTGGATTTCTCCCGTGACCTTGTCGAACAGGCCGGGGGCATGCCATTTGGTCTGGTCCTTTTCGGCCAGCGCATAGCCCTTGCCCTTGACGGTCATCACATGCAGGAGCTTGGGTCCCGGCAGCTGCTTGATGTCCTGGAGGGTGTCGACCAGCTTCTGTACGTTGTGTCCGTCAATGGGCCCGAAATAACGCAACTTGAGGGCTTCGAAGAGGTTGCTGCTGCGGGTGACCATGCCCTTGACGCCGCCTTCCAGCTTGGAGGCCATGTCCCGGGTAAAATTCTTCCCCACGGGCAGCTTGCCCAGGAGATTCCAGACATCCTCGCGCAGCTTGTTGTAGGCCGGCGAGGTCGTGATGTCGGTGAGGTATTCCTTCATCGCCCCCACATTGGGATCGATGGACATGCAGTTGTCGTTGAGGATGATCAGCAGGTTGGTGTTGGACACCCCGGCGTGGTTGAGCGCCTCGAAGGCCAGGCCTGCGGTGAGGGCGCCATCCCCGATGACCGCGATGTGCTGACGCGTGGTGTCCCCCAGGGTGGCGTCGGCAATGGCCATGCCCAGGGCCGCCGAGATGGAGGTGGAGGAATGCCCCACCCCAAAAGTGTCGTAGGGGCTTTCCGCACGCCGGGGGAAGCCGCTGAGGCCCTGGTAGCGGCGGTTGGTCTCGAAGCGTTCCCGCCTGCCTGTCAATATCTTGTGCCCGTAGGCCTGGTGCCCCACATCCCAGACCAGGAGATCCTCCGGCGTATTGAATACATAATGGAGGGCCGTGGTGAGTTCCACCACACCCAGGCTGGCCCCGAAATGGCCGCCATGGACGCTGACCACATCGATGATGTACTGGCGAAGCTCATCGCAAAGCTGGTTGAGCTGGGAGCGGTTCAACCGGCGCAGGTCCTCCGGATAGGTAATCTGATGAAGCAGGGGGCCAGGGGTGATCTCCATAGCGTGGACATTTAAAACCACCAAAGATAGGGGTTTTCCGGGACCTATGCCAATACCGCGCCAAAGTGCATCCCGCTTATCCCATAGCCCGTCCATTGGTCCCAAAAGGGGGTGGCAGGCCCCTGCCCTGCGTTAATTTGCATGAAGCTGTGCCGTTTTGCCGCATTTTGCGGCGCGAGTAGGTACTGTGGCGAGAAAATTATATTTTACGGAGCATTTCCGGAAACAACCGGATGTTGAATGACAAAACGCGTTTCGAAATATTACTGGTGGTGCCAGCTCGGCGGATGGAGCTTCTGGATCCTGCTCAACGTGGTGCTCACGGTCTACTACAAGCGGCCCCTGAGCGGGGCGTTCTTCATCAACAATTTCGTGGTCGCCGCCTCGGGGATCATCCTCACCCACCTGTTCAGGACGCTCATCGTGTCCATGAACTGGCTGCAGTACCCGCTGACCTGGCTGCTGCCCCGCCTGCTGATCGGCGTGGCGGTATGCGCCTCCCTCAACACCCTCATCAAGGGGTACCTGGCCATCACGTTCCGGCTGGTGGAGCGCGAGCAGCCCAAGCTGTTTTCCTTCGGCATGTTCATATCCGGCTGCTTCCTGTTCACGGTCTGGATCATGATCTATTTCCTCTGGCATTATTTCCAGAAGGACCAGCAGTATAAGCTGGACCGGCTGCGCCTGGAAGCGGTGGTCAAGGACCTGGAGCTCCGGACGATCAAGGCCCAGCTGAACCCCCATTTCATCTTCAATGCCCTCAACAGCATACGGGCCCTGGTGGACGAGAACCCCCGCCGCGCCCGCACGGCCATCACGGAGCTGTCGAATATCCTGCGGAGCTCCATGCAGACCGAAAAACTGGAGACGGTCAGCCTGGAGAACGAGCTGAGCATCGTCCGGGATTACCTGGCCCTGGAGAACATCCGCTTCGAGGAGCGGCTGAAGGTGCGCTACGAGATCCAGCCCGAGACCCTGGAGCTGCCCGTGCCCCCCATGATGCTGCAGACCCTGGTGGAAAACGCCAT
>CBINPH010000062.1:0-11215 GCA_966252445.1 uncultured Chitinophagaceae bacterium
GGCCACGAGGATGCCTAACGTGACGGCGGCAGCGACCGCAGCGCCCGCACCGGTGATGAGCACGGCGCTCTGCAACGTGCGGCGCCCCTGCTCGGCTCGACCGGAGTCGAACACCGTCGCGCTCGCCAGGCGCGAGCTGAAGCCCTCGTAGAAGGCGGGGCCGAAGGGCACGGCGAAGAGGTCGCGGTCCAGCGCGTCGGCCACTCCCGTTCGCTGCGCGGTGTGCTTCGCGCGCGGCGACAGCTGCGTCAGCCGTACGTCGCCCTTGGGGATGACCGAGTCGGCGTAGCCCATCCCGACCAGTTCCCGGTCCATTACCAGAACAGCCCCGAAGACCTGATCCTCCAGACGCTCTCCCGCATGGAGGGGGAGCTCAGCGATACAGGCGCCCTGGCCGTTTCCACCGGAACCTTTACGGGGCGCTGCCCGGAGGCCCGCTACCTGGTGCAGGAGGGGGCCGCGGCAGACCTGGTGGACTGGAACGCCATCAACCAGCCCCTGGCCCCCGAACATTATGCACGCCTCCATGCGCGGGTGACCCAGTACCTGGGCCGCGGCCCGGTATGGGTGCGGGATTGCGCCCTGTGCGCCGACGCCCGCTTCCGGCTGCCGCTGCGTCTGGTCACCGACCGCCCCTGGGCCAGCCTCTTCTGCCACAACATGTTCCTGCGCCCGGAGGAAGAAGCCCTGGAGCGCTTCAGGCCCTCCTGGACCATCCTTCATGCCCCGGGCCTGCAGGCCGATCCGCAGACCGACGGGGTACGCCAGGGCCATTTCGTGGTGATTCATTTCGGCCGCCGCACCCTGCTCATCGGGGGCACGGCCTATACGGGAGAGATCAAGAAGGGCATGTTTTCCGTCCTCAACCTGCTGCTGCCCCAGGAAAAAGATGTGCTGAGCATGCATTGCTCGGCGAACCGGGGGGCCGGCGGCGACACCGCCCTGTTCTTCGGCCTGAGCGGCACCGGCAAGACCACCCTCAGCAACGATGCGGAGCGCGCCCTGATCGGCGACGACGAGCACGGCTGGTCCGACTGCGGCATTTTCAACATCGAGGGCGGCTGTTACGCCAAATGCGCCGGCCTGAACGCCGCGCAGGAGCCCCAGATCGCCCAGGCCATCCGTCGGGGGGCCCTGCTGGAGAACGTGCTTTTCCGGGAGGGGAGCAACGAGGTGGATTACGCGAACACCGCGGTGACGGAGAACACCCGGGTCAGCTATCCCCTCAGCCATGTGGCCGGTGCCGCGGAGCCCTCCCTGGGCGGGCATCCCCGGGACATCTTCCTGCTTGCCTGCGATGCCTTCGGCGTGCTGCCGGCCCTGTCCCGCCTCAACGAAGCGCAGGCGATGTACCATTTCCTCTCCGGGTACACGGCCAAGGTGGCGGGCACGGAGACGGGGGTGAAGGAACCCCGGGCCACCTTCAGCGCCTGCTACGGCGCCCCTTTCCTGCCCCTGTCCCCCCTGCGTTATGCCCGTATGCTGGGCGAGCGCATCCGCCGCCACGGCACCCGCTGCTGGCTGGTGAACACCGGCTGGAGCGGCGGCCCCTGCGGGCAGGGTGAGCGCATCCCCCTGGCCTACACCCGGCGCCTGGTCCGCGCAGCCCTGGCCGGCACCCTGGAGGGCGTGCCCTGCGGCCGGGACCCCCATTTCGGGCTGTCCTATCCCCTGCACTGCCCGGGGCTGCCGGCCGCCTGGATGTCGCCCCGCGCCCGGTGGGCGGACGGCGGGGCTTACGACGCCCAGGCCCGGCGCCTGGCCGCCATGTTCGCCGACAATTTCCGCACATACCGGGACACGGCCCCGCCGGCCCTGCGGGAGGGCGGCCCCTGCTGAAGGGGCAAGCAGGTAGGCGTGGCGGTTAAACTTTGATTACCTTTGGGCCATGCAGCTCTTAGACGGTAAACTCGTTTCCCAGTCCATCAAGGATCAGCTCCAGCAGGAGGTGGCCGCCCTGAAACGCCAGCAGCGGAAGGTGCCCCATCTGGCCGCCATCCTCGCCGGCCACGACGGCGCTTCGGAGACCTATGTGGCCTCCAAGGTCCGGGACTGCAAAGAGGTGGGCTTCGACTCCACCCTGTTGCGCCTGGACGAAAAAGTCTCGGAAAAAAACCTGCTGGACCATATCCACCTCCTCAACGAAGATCCCGCCATCGACGGCATCCTCGTGCAGCTGCCCCTGCCGCCGCATGTGTCGGAGCAGATGGTCATCAACAGCATAGACCCGGCCAAGGACGTGGACGGCTTTCATCCGCTGAGCATGGGCAAACTGGTCAACGGCCTGCCCACCTTCCTGCCCGCCACCCCCTACGGCATCATGCTGATGCTGGAACATTACCAGATACAGACCGCCGGGAAGCACGCGGTGGTCATCGGCCGGAGCCATATCGTCGGCACGCCCATGAGCCTGCTGCTGAGCCGCAACGCACCCTTCGGCAACTGTACGGTCACCCTCTGCCATTCCCGCACCCTGGGCCTGCGCGACATCTGCCTGCAGGCCGACATCATCATAGCCGCCCTGGGCAAGCCGGCCTTCGTGACAGCCGACATGGTGAAGGAAGGCGCCGTGGTCATCGACGTGGGGGTCACCCGCATACAGGACAACAGCCGCAAAAGCGGCTTCCGGCTCTCGGGTGATGTGGACTTCGCCGCCGTGGCGCCCCGCTGCAGCTATATCACGCCCGTGCCGGGCGGTGTGGGGCCCATGACCCGGGCCGCACTGCTGAAAAACACCTTCCATGCCGCCCAGGGGCAGAAGGCGCAGATGAACTGAGGGAAGCGCCGGGCTGCGCCCCGCGATGTCAGGGAAATGGCGTAACTTGATGTACGCTAAACTGCTTTGCCATGGCTGTCCCCCCAAACGACCATCCCGGCGTGCGCCTTCCTCCCCCGCTGATCTACGCCGCTTTTTTCCTGGCTTCCCTGCTCCTGCAAAAAGGATGGCCGATGCATACGCCCTGGCTGCACAGCGCCCTGGCGAGGGGCCTGGGCATAGCCTGTTTCCTGTTCTTCCTGGCCTGTGCCTTCCCCGCCCTGCTCCGCTTTTTCCGGACGCGCAACACCGTGGTCACCGTGAAGGCGGCCAGCAGCCTGCAAACCACGGGCATCTACGCCTTCAGCCGCAACCCCATGTACCTGGCGCTGTTCTGGCTGTACCTGGGCCTGATCCCTTTCTACGGCCACGCATGGACCTTAATGCTGATGCCGCTGCTGTTCATCATCCTGGAGCGATACGTCGTCCGGCGGGAGGAGCGCTACCTGCAGCGGGCCTTCGGCGACGACTATACGGTGTACCGGGAAAAAGTGCCGCGCTGGCTCTGAGCCTGGGACCCCTGGGCAGCATCTCCGCCACCGCATCACCCCGGGCTTCGGGGAGGGGCGGCGCCCGTTTCAGGCCCGGCGGCCCGCCGGGTGGGACCGGTCCATGTCGGGAAGCAAGCCGGCCAGCAGGCCGATGAGGGGCAGGAAGGAACAGACCTTGTACACATAAAAAATGCTGGTGGCGTCAGCCAGCTCTCCCAGTACGGCGGAGCCTATCCCTCCCATGCCGAAAGCCAGACCGAAGAAAAGCCCGGAGATCATGCCCACCTTGCCCGGCACCAGCTCCTGGGCATAGACCAGGATGGCGGAAAAGGCGGAGGAGAGCACCACGCCGATGATCACGCTCAGCACGCTGGTCCAGAAAAGGTTGGCATAGGGCAGCAGCAGCGTGAAGGGTGCGACGCCCAGGATGGAGACCCAGATCACGTATTTGCGGCCGACCCGGTCCCCTATGGGACCGCCCAGCATGGTACCCGCGGCCACGGCAAAGAGGAAGACGAAAAGATGCACCTGGGCGCCCTGCACGGAGACATGGAATTTCCCGATCAGGTAAAAGGTGAAATAGCTCGTCATGCTGGCCAGGTAAAAATATTTGGAAAATACCAGCGCCAGCAGGATGCCCAGGGAGAAAAGGGTCCTGCGCCGGCCCAGGGGCGGGGCTGCCGCCGGCCCCATAGCCGCGCGGGGGCTGGACGGACGCCGGCCGCGGTACCAGTTGCCCACGCGCCACAGCACCACGATGCCGGCCATGGCCAGCAGGCAGAACCAGATCAGGTGCAGCTGCCCCAGGGGCACCACGATGGCGGCGGCCAGCAGCGGACCTATGGCGCTGCCGGTGTTGCCCCCCACCTGGAACAGGGACTGCGCCATCCCGTGACGCCCTCCAGAAGCCAGGTGCGCCATGCGCGAGGACTCGGGATGAAACACCGAGGAGCCCACGCCCACCAGGGCCACGGAGCAGAGCACCGTGCCGAAATGGCCGGCCAAGGCCAGGCAAACCAGTCCCGCCATGGTGAAGCACATGCCTATGGCCAGCGAGTATGGCTGGGGGCGCCGGTCGGTATAAGCCCCCACCAGCGGCTGCAGCAGGGAGGCCGTCAGCTGGTAGGTCAGGGTGATCAGCCCGATCTGGGCAAAGCTGAGCTGGTAATTCCGTTTGATGAGCGGGTACAGGGAGGGGATCAGCGACTGCATGGCGTCGTTGAGGAAATGCGCGACGCTGAGGGAGACCAGGATGGAGAACACGGCGCCGGGTGCATGGGCCGTGGCGGCAGGCGGTGCAGAAACATCGGTTTTCATAAACAGCATACTTTATATATCCCGGATCCGTCCATCACTCCTGGCGGTCGGTGATGCGCTTGGCCAGGGTCCAGGCCCGGCGACCGTCGCCCTCGATGATGCTCTCCAGCAGGGCCTCGTGCAGGGGATGGGTGGCGATGAAGGCATCGGTGTCCACATAGACTTCCTTGAACGAGCGGATGATGCGGATGGCGAAGGTCTGGTACAGGTCGCGGAGGATGTCGTTGCCCGCCGCCTCGGCAATGCTGATGTGAAAACGGATGTCGGCCTCGATGCAGGCATCCCGGTCGCCCTGCAGCGCCACCTCCAGGCGGCGACCCAGCAGGCGGCGCATGCGGGTGATGTCACGCTGGGTGCGGTGCCCGGCGGCCTTCTCGGCGATCTTGGCTTCCAGGAGCTGCCGTACCTCGTTCAGGGCCCCGGGATGCGAGCGCTTCAGGCGCTGCCCCAGGGGCTCGGTGATGCCGCCGGGGGGCTCCACGAAGGTGCCGCGGCCCTGCTGCACCCGCAGCAGGCCCGAGTGGGCCAGGATGCGCACCGCCTCCCGTATGGTGGAACGGCCTACGCCGAACTCGGCCATGAGCGCCGTCTCGGAGGGCAGGCGCTCCCCGCTCTTGTAGCGGCCCGCCGCCAGCTGCTCCCGCAGCCGCGCGGCCACCTCGTCCATGAGTTTGTGCCGGGATACCTGATTAGTCATCATATCATCTGATGAGCAAAGATACGAAAATCCGACCAAGGACATTCCGGATGTTTGTCATTTGAAGTCGCTGAGGCGCAGGCGCTCCCCGCAGCAGTCGTATTCCCGGGGGTCGTTGGAGCCGACGATGACCAGGCGCCCGGCGGTATAGCCTTCCATGAGGCGGCCAAAGAGCGCCAGGCCGGCATCATCCAGGCTGGTGCAGGGCTCGTCGAGCAGCAGCACCGGCACGTCGGAAAAGAAGGCCTGAGCCAGCTTGACGCGCTGCTTCATGCCGGAGGAGAAATAACGGATCTGCTTATCGAGGGCGCCCGCCAGCTGCACCTTGGCGGCGATGTCCCCGGTGGACAGCCCCCCGACGAAAGGCTTGAAGCGCCGGTGAAAGTCAAGCAACTCCCGCAGGGTGAACTCCTCGACCAGCTCCAGGTAGGGTGCGGCCAGGCTGAGGTAGCGGAATGCCGATTCGGGGGACAGGCTCCGGCCGTCGCGGTCGTAGTGCAGACGCCCCTCGCTGTGGGTCAGGCTGCCCGCAATGATCTGCAGCAGGGTAGATTTTCCCGAGCCGTTGGGACCCAGCAGCGCATAACGCCGGCCGGCCTCAAAAGTATAGTTGATATGGCGAAAGATCCACTCGTAGTTGTACCGTTTGCCGATATGGTCAAGTGATATCGTCATTGGACTTGCTGGAGTAGCCTTTCATGATGCCGCGGGTGGAATCCCGTATGAAGGTGAGGATCTCGTCGCGCTCGTCGGTGGCCGGCAGCTGGGTCTCGATGATGCGCAGGGCATGGGAGACGCTGTAGCCGCGGACGAAGAGGATGCGATAGATGTCCAGGATATGGTTGATCTTCTCGATGGAATAGCCCCGGCGCTTGAGGCCGATGGAATTCACCCCCACGTAAGACAGGGGCTCCCGGGCGGCCTTGACGTAGGGCGGCACGTCTTTGCGCACCAGCGAGCCCCCCGTCACGAAGGTATGGGCGCCAATTTTGCAGAACTGGTGTACGGCCGTGAGGCCGCCGAGCACCGCGTATTCCCCCACGGTAATGTGCCCGGCCAGGGTGGTGTTGTTGGAAAAAATGCAATGGTCGCCGACCAGGCAGTCGTGGGCGATATGGCAGTAGGCCATCACCAGGCAGTGGTTGCCGATGCGGGTCTTCATGCGGTCCTTGGTGCCGCGGTGTATGGTGACGAACTCCCGGATGGTGGTGTAGTCGCCGATCTCCACGGTGGTCTCCTCTCCGGCAAACTTGAGGTCCTGGGGGATAGCGCAGAGCACGGCTCCGGGGAAGATCCGGCAGTTCTTGCCGATGCGGGCACCCTCCATGATGGTCACGTTGGATCCGATCCAGGTCCCCTCCCCGATCTCCACGTTCTTGTGCACCACCGTAAAGGGATCGATCTTCACATTGGGGGCCAGCTTTGCGTCGGGATGGATATAGGTGAGCGGGTGGATCATGCGTTACAGGTAGTCTTTTTTTACAATCTGGGCGACGAGGTCCGCTTCGGTGCAGACCTTATTGCCTACAAATACAGTGCCCCGCATCTCGCAGATACCCCGCCGGATGGGACTGAGCAGCTCCATCTTCAGGATCATGGTGTCCCCGGGGAGTACTTTTTGTTTAAACTTACAGTTGTCGATTTTTAAGAAATAGGTGTCGTAGTTCTCGGGATCATGATAGGTGTTCAGGGCAAGGATGCCGCCGGCCTGGGCCAGCGCCTCGATCTGCAGCACCCCCGGCATGATGGGGTTGCCGGGAAAATGGCCCTGGAAGAAATATTCGTTGAAGGTGACGTTCTTGATGCCGACGACATGGGTGTCGCTCAGCTCGATGATCTTGTCCACCAGCAGGAAGGGAAAGCGGTGGGGCAGCGATTTCTCGATGCGCCGTATGTCGAAGACAGGGGGCTGGTTCGGATCGTAGACGGGAATGTCCCGCGCATGCCTGTTCTTCTTGATGTACTGTTTGATCTTCTTGGCGAAGGCCACATTGGAGGAGTGACCCGGCCGGTTGGCGATGATGTGCGCCTTCAGCGGAAAGCCGATCAGGGCCAGGTCGCCGACGACATCCAGCAGCTTGTGCCGCGCCGGCTCGTTGGGAAAACGGAGCTGGATATTGTTGAGTATGCCTATGCTCTCGTTGGTGACCGAGATCTTCTTCCGCTTGAAAGCCTTGGCCAGGCGCTCCAGCTGCTCGTCGTTCACTGCCTTGTCCACCACGACAATGGCGTTGTTGAGATCCCCGCCCTTGATCAGGTTGTTCTCCAGGAGGTACTCCAGTTCGTGGAGGAAGCAAAAGGTCCGGCAGGGCGCGATCTCCTTCTTGAAATCGCCTATGTCGGTCAGGGCGGCATGCTGGGTGCCGAGCACGGGGGAATTGAAATCGATCAGGGTGGTCACCTTGTAGTCCACGGAAGGCAGGGCGACCATCTCCACCCGCTTGGTCTCGTCGTAGAAGTAAATATTGTTGTCGATGGAGTAGTAGACCTTCTTGGCGTCCTGCCGGTGCACGCCCGCTTCCTCTATCGCCTCGATAAAAGGCTGGGAGCTGCCGTCCATGATCGGCACCTCAGGGGCGTTGAGCTCGATGAGCACGTTGTCCACACCCATGCCCACCAGGGAGGCGAGGAGGTGCTCCACGGTGCTGATGCGGGCGCCGTTGTGCTCCAGGGTGGTCCCCCGCGAGGTGTCGGTGACGAAATCGACGTCGGCCTTCACCACGGGCTGGTCGGGCAGGTCTACCCGCTGGAACTTGATGCCGAAGCCCGGCGTGGCGGGCTTCAGGGTCATGTTGACCTGCAGGCCGGTATGAAGGCCCACGCCGGACACCATGACAGAATTTTTGAGGGTATGTTGAAAATGCGTCTCCGAATTGTCCATGCCAGCGATTTTCTCCGGTGTTAAATGCGTTCCTTCTCGGTCATCAGTTGCTTGATCTGGGCTTCCAGTTCCTTTACCCTCCTTTCCAATTCGGGCAAATTTCGAAAAATTGCCTGACTTTTCAGTGAACTTTTGTAATCGAAGGCGGGGGTTCCGTTGAGCGCCGTGTTGGGCTCGGTGACCGACTTGGATATCCCGCTCTGCGCATTGATGCGGGTGCCGTTGGCGATATGGATATGGCCGACCAGGCCCACCTGGCCGCCCAGCATGCAGTTCTTGCCGACCTTGGTGCTCCCCGAAATACCGGTCTGCGCGGCGATGACCGTGTTCTCACCTATTTCGGTGTTGTGGGCGATCTGGATGAGGTTGTCGAGCTTCACCCCCCGCCGGATGATGGTGGACCCTATGGTAGCCCGGTCAATGGTGGTGTTGGCCCCGATCTCCACGTCGTCCTCGATGATCACGTTGCCGATCTGCGGGACCTTCTTGTAGTTGCCCTCTTCCTGGGGGGCGAACCCAAAGCCATCGCTGCCGATGACCGTGCCCGCATGGATGATGACCCGCTCGCCGATCACACAGTTCTGGTAGACCTTGACACCGGGGAACAGCACCGCATGGTTGCGGACCTCGACATGATCGCCGAGAAAAACGCCGGGGTATATCTGGACATGATCCCCCAGGACCACATTCGCGCCCACATAGGAGAAAGCGCCTATAAAAACATCGGCGCCGATCTTCGCGGTGGGATCCACATAGCTGGGCTGCTGCACGCCTTTTTTCACGTCCTTCTGCCGGCCGATCAGGTGATCGTATTTCTCCAGGAGCAGGGCAAAGCTGCCGTAGGCGTCCTTGACGCGGATCAGGGTCGGCTTCACCGGCTTGTTCGGGGTGAGCGACTCCCCCACGATCAGCACGCTGGCGTGCGTGGTGTACAGGTATTCCTCGTACTTGGGATTGGCGATGAAGCTGAGCGCTCCCTCACCGGCTTCTTCTATTTTGGCGATGGTATGCACCTTCACTTCCCCATCTCCCTCCAGCTTGCCATTCAGGATGGCAGCGATTTGCAAAGCGCTGAATTGCATGACTCAAAAGTTGGTACCGCGGCGCGCTACCGGCGACAACGGCGGATGAAAAATCGCTTGACTACCCTCTGGGATAACAAATGTAAAATTTTTTTATGGGTACCGTTACCGCGCTGCTGATCAGTGCATTCTCGACCGAGGCGATATCCGTCACCGCCCCGTTTTTGAACAGAATGTTGATCTGTTCATCGTTGACGTTGTAGGTTCTGTTGGTGGTCACATCGGTAAAGACGAAATAGGCGGCTTCCTCTTCCGAGAGGCCCAGGCGGGCGGTGACCTTCTCGCGGACGGCCGCCACCCGGTCTGCCTCAAAAGGGCGGGTGCTCCATTCCGTCTTGAATAACCTGCGGTCGATCAGCCACCGGCACAGGGTAGACAACACCTTGTCGCTATGATCGGCCCAGACCTTGATCGCAGAGAGCAGGTCATAGTCGTCCAGTTGGCAAAACCGGTCCAGGTAGGCCGGATTATGCGCAAAGGTAAGACGATCTATGCTTTTCTGCATAAAAAATGCCAAAGCGGGCGAGGCCGGTAATTTTACCCCTTCCAGGGATAATTTTTTGGCGCGCTGAAGGATCTTGACCAGCATGTTCTCCGCGCTGAGCACGGTTTTGTGCAGGTAGACCTGCCAGTACATGAGGCGCCGGGCGATGATGAATTTTTCTATGGAATGGATGCCTTTTTCCTCCACCATCAGCTCTCCCCCGTGCACGGTCAGCATCTTGATGATCCGGTCATATCCGATCACCCCTTCATATACCCCCGTGTAAAAGCTGTCCCGGTTCAGGTAGTCCATCCTGTCGACGTCCAACTGGCTGGAAACCAGCTGGTGCAGAAAGCGCTTGGGATGCCGGTCGTTGAAGATCGCCATGGCCAGGTCCAGCCCATGGCCGAAGAACTTGTTCAGGTGCTCCATGATCCACTGGGAGATCTCTTCGTGCGTCACCCCCTCCACGATGGTGTTCTCCAGGGCGTGGGAATACGGGCCGTGGCCGACATCGTGCAGGAGTATGGCCAGGCGTGCCGCCGTGGCCTCCTCCTCGGTGATCTTCACCTCCTTTTTGCGCAGCTCCTCGAGCGCCAGGCCCATGAGATGGTAGGCCCCGAGCGAGTGCAACAGCCGGGAATGCGTCGCCCCCGGGTAGACCAGATCGGCCAGGGCCATCTGGGAAATGCGGCGCAGTCTTTGATAATAAGGGTGCTGTATGATATCGAAGATCAAGGGGTGGTCTATGGAAATGAAACCATAGACCGGGTCGTTGATGATCTTCCTTTTGCCGCCAGACATACGCAACTAATAATGAAAAGTTAAATTCAAACCGGTTAACCCCCAAAACTACGATAGCCGGCCGGAAAAAGTTAATTTTGAATTTTACCGCCCGCCGGGCCCTGGTGAAGAACGCCTTTTCCTGCGCCCGTATCGCAACGCAAACGCCCATGAGCAACGTGAACATATTGTGGATCGACGACGAAATTGAATCCCTGAAATCCCAGATCCTCTTTTTGGAAAACAAAGGCTACAAGGTCTCCGCCCTCAGCAACGGCTACGACGCGCTGGAGTTCCTCAAGGAACACGCCGTGGACGTGGTGCTGCTCGACGAGACCATGCCGGGGCTCAGCGGGCTCGAGACCCTGGCCCAGATCAAGGAAATAAACCGGCAGATCCCTGTGGTGATGATCACCAAGAACGAGGCGGAGGATGTCATGGAAGACGCGATCGGTTCGCAAATCACCGATTACCTCATCAAGCCGGTGAACCCCAACCAGGTCCTGCTCACCCTGAAAAAGATCATCGACAACAAACGGCTGGTGGCCGAGAAGACCACCAATGCCTACCAGCAGGACTTCAGGAACCTCTTCATGGCCCTGAACTCGAACCTGGACTACAACGAGTGGATGGACATCTACAAGAAGCTGGTGTTCTGGGAAATG
>CBINPH010000063.1:0-11212 GCA_966252445.1 uncultured Chitinophagaceae bacterium
GCTTCAAATGCGCGACGATCGCTGAGGCGGACATGCTGGCCGAGGCGGGCGCCGAGGAAGTGATCCTCGCTTACCAGCTCTCCGCCGTGAAAGCGCATCGTTACCTGGAGCTGATGCGCCGCTATCCCGCCGTGCATTTCCGGAGCCTCGTGGACAACCTGGACAGTGCGCAGATGCTGGATGCCCTTTTCGGCGAGGCGGGCTCGTCCGCCACGGTGCTGATCGACATCGACAACGGCATGCACCGCACGGGCTTTCCGGCATCCGGCGACATTGCCGCCTTCTACCGTCAGCTGTCCGCCCTTCCCCACCTGGACTGTGTGGGCCTGCATGTCTATGACGGCCATATACGCGACGCCGATTTCGATATACGCCGGCAAAAGGCTGAAGAGGCCTTCCTGCCGGTGACCGAGGCGGTGCACCGCCTGGAGGCGGACGGGCTACCTGCTCCACAGGTAGTCGCGGGCGGCAGTCCCACCTTTCCCGTCCACGCGCGCAATCCGCGGGTACTGTGCAGCCCCGGGACCAGCCTGCTTTGGGATGCGGGTTACAGCCGCCTCTTGCAGGAACAGCCCTTTCTGCATGCCGCCGTCCTGATGACCCGGGTGATCTCGCGCCCCGCTCCGGGACGGATCACGACAGACCTGGGCCACAAGTCCGTGGCCGCCGAAAACCCGCCGGCCGAACGGGTGGCCTGGCTGGACAAGGAGTTTACCGTCGTCTCGCAGAGCGAAGAACACATGGTCCTCGAAACCGTGGAGGCCAGGTGGGCGGCGTTGCGGGTCGGAGATGTGCTCTATGCCGTTCCAGGCCATGTATGCCCTACGGTAGCCTTGTATGACGAAGTGCAGGTAGTGGAGGAGGGCCAGGTGACGGGACAGTGGCCCGTGGAAGCCCGCCGGAGAAAAATACATGTCTGAGCCTGTCTCCGTAAAAGCGAGCGCCCTATGGAAGAGTTGATTTTTGATGCCCACCTGGACCTGAGCATGAACGCCCTGGAATGGAACAGGGACCTCACGCAGCCCGTGGAGGCCATCCGCGGACGGGAAGGCCAGCTCAGGGATAAGCCGGACCGCGGCCGCGGCACCGTCTCCCTGCCGGCCATGCGGCAGGGCGGTGTGGGCCTCTGCGTGGCGACGCAGATCGCCCGCTATGTGGCGCCCGGCAACCCCTTGCCGGGATGGCATTCTCCCGAGCAGGCCTGGGCGCAGACCCAGGGACAGCTGGCCTGGTACCGCGCCCTGGAAGCGCGGGGGGAAATGGTGCAGGTGGCCGACCTGGCGGCTCTGGAGGCGCAAATCGCCCGCTGGGCGGCGCAGGGGACGGAGGCACCGGTGGGATATGTACTGAGCCTGGAAGGCGCCGATTCCATAGTCAACCTCCATTACCTGGAGAAAGCCTATGCCTCCGGACTGCGGGCGCTGGGCCCCGCCCATTACGGGCCGGGCATCTACGCCCAGGGTACCGACGCCAGCGGCGGGCTGGGGCGGCGCGGCCGCGAGCTGTTGCGGGAGATGGAGAGGCTGGGCATCATCCTGGACGTTACCCATCTCTGCGATGAGTCTTTTTGGGAAGCGCTTGACCATTTCCGGGGCCCGGTATGGGCCAGCCACAACAACTGCCGGGCCCTGGTGCCTCACCACCGCCAGTTCTCCGATGAGCAGCTGCGAGCCCTTATCGCGCGGGGAGCCGTCATCGGGGCCGCCTTCGACGCCTGGATGCTGGTGCCGGGCTGGCAGCGGGGAAGCTCCACCCCCGAGGCCACCGGCGTGTCCCTGCGCCAGGTGGCGGATCATATAGATCATGTATGCCAGCTGGCCGGCAACGCCCGGCATGCGGGCCTGGGTACCGACCTCGACGGCGGTTACGGCCGTGAACAGTGCCCCGGGGACCTGGATACCATAGCCGATCTGCGTCGGCTTTCCGGGCTGCTGGCCTCCCGTGGCTATGCGCCCGAAGAAATCCGGCAGATCATGTCCGGCAACTGGATCAGCTTCCTGCGGGGGTGGTGGTCAAAGGGATGAGACTGCGGCGTCGATGGCGCGGAGTATGCCCGCACAGGCCTCGCGGATCTCCGCCTCCGTAATGGTCAGCGGGGGGGCGATGCGCAGGCAATGCGGGGCGAAAAGAAACCAGTCGGTCAGCACCCCTTCTTCCAGGCAGCGGTCGATCACCCGTTTATTGGTCTCGAAGGAGTCGAACTCCAGGGCGATCATGAGCCCGCAGGAGCGCAGCGCCCGGATCTTTTCGTGGTGCAACAGGCTGCGGAACAGTTTTTCATTCTCAGCTACCCGGGCGGGCAGTCCCTCGCGGACCAGCACCCGGAAAGCGGCAGCGCCGGCGGCGCAGGAAACAGGATGTCCCCCGAAGGTGGTGATATGGCCCAGCACGGGATCCCTGGTGAGGACCTGCATCAGGGCCCGGTCGGCAATGAAAGCGCCCAGGGGCATGCCCCCGCCCAACGCCTTGCCCAGCAGCAGAATGTCCGGCACCACCCCGCTGGACTGGAAGCCCCAGAGGCTGCCGTGCCGCCCCAGGCCGCTCTGCACCTCGTCAAGGACGAGCAGGGCCCCCGTGTCGTCGCAGCGGGCCCGCAGGGCCTGCAGCCATTCCCGGGAGGGGACCAGCACGCCCGCCTCGGCCTGTACGGTCTCGGCAAAGTCGGCCGCCGTGCGCTCCGTGATGCCTTGCAGGGCGCCCATCTCGTTGTAGGGCAGGTGGGATATGCCCGGCAGCAGGGGCCGGTACGCGCGCCGCCAGTATTCGTCGCCCATGAGGCTTAGCGCCCCCTGCGTGGAGCCATGGTAGCTGTTCCGGAAGGCGGCGATCTCGGTGCGCCCGGTGGCACGCTTGGCCAGTTTCATGGCGCCTTCCACGGCTTCTGCGCCGGAGTTGGTGAAGTAGACGCAATGGAGGCTTGGGGGCAGGTGCTCGGCCAGCAGGGCGGCATATTGTGTCTGGGGAGACTCGATAAATTCGCCATACACCATCAGGTGCATGTATTTTTCAGCCTGCTCTTTTACCGCCGCGACCACTTCGGGATGCGAATGCCCGACATTGCAGACGCTGATACCGGCGATGAGGTCCAGGTACTCCCTGCCACCGGCATCCCGCAGGCGCAGGCCGCCGGCTTCGGTAACCTCCAGGGCCATGGGGGCCTCCGAGGTCTGCGCCACATGTTGCAGGAAGAGTTGTCTGTTGGTCATGACCCGAAAGGAAACGGAGCCGGCAGCGGCCCCGCGCCAAAGGTACGCATTCCCGATTATTCGCTACTTTCGCGGGTCCTGCGGACATCCGCCAAAAATCACTGCCATGGCCCTGATCCTTCCTGTTGAGCATGTCTTCCCCGTCTTCGGGAACAACTGTTTCCTGGCTCCCAATGCCACGGTCGTCGGTGATGTGGTGATGGGCAACGACGGCAGCATATGGTTCAACGCTGTGATCCGGGGTGACGTCAACGCCATCCGCATGGGTGACAAGGTCAATGTGCAGGACGGCGCGGTTATTCACTGCACCTTCCAGAAGACGTCGACCCAGATCGGCGACAGGGTATCCATTGGCCACAACGCCATCGTGCATGGCTGCACGGTGGAGGACAACGTGCTGATCGGCATGGGCGCCATCGTGATGGATCATGCTGTGATCGGGCGCAATTCCATTATTGCTGCGGGAGCCGTGGTACTCGAAAGGACCCGCGTGGAGCCGGGCAGCATCTATGCCGGCGTCCCCGCCCGCAAGGTGAAAGACATCAGCCAGGAGCTCATCAGCGGGGAGATCGACCGCATCGCCAACAATTATGTCCGGTATGCGGACTGGTTCCGCGGGGCAACAAATCCCCCGGATGAACGTTAGCAAAGGCATGGCACGTCTGCAGCATCTGGTCTTCCTTGCCCTGTCGGTCTCCGCAACGGCCGCCTGCAGCCCGCGCATATACCATGCCCCGCACATGGGGGCGGAATACCGTTTCGACGAGGGCATGAAGCCCGACAAGCGTCGACATCATCTGTTCGGAAAGGATATGAACCGCTACCTGGAAGAGCGCGGCCAGCAGCAGGTCCGCTCCGCCGGGAGTGCTCCCGCCGCGGCTTCCCCGCCGGGGGCCGACAGCAGTGCAGTTGCGGGGGCCCGCGCCGACAGCAGCGCCCTTACCAGTCCTGTTCCGGCAGCGAGTCCAGCATCGAACGATAGCTCAGGTACCGCTCCTCGTTGATCTCTCCGCGGAGGACGGCATCGATGACCGCACATCCCGGCTCCTGCACATGCAGGCAGCTGCTGAACTGGCACTGCGGCACAAAAGGCTGCATATCCAGAAAATAATGGGAGAGCTCGGCCGGGGAGATGTCTACCACACCCAGCTCCCGGATGCCCGGGGTATCGATGATGCGTCCGCCCTCCGCGGTCTCGAACATCTCGGCAAAGGTCGTCGTATGGAGGCCTTTGCCCGAAGAGCTGCTGACCGGCTCTGTCCTGAGGGACAGCGAAGGCACCAGGGCATTGATGAGCCGGCTTTTGCCTACCCCCGAGTGTCCGGAAAACAGGGTGGTCTTGCCCCGGAGCATGGCAGCAATATCCCCGATGCCTTCGCCCAGCAGGGCGGATACCAGCAGGACGGGATAACCGATATGGCGGTACACCGCCGCCCAGTCCTCATACTGGGCCATATCCTTCTCCCCGTACAAGTCTTTCTTGTTAAAGACCAGCACTGCCGGGATATGGTATGCGGCGGCGGTAACCAGGAAGCGGTCGATGAAGCCGCGGGAAGTCCTGGGCTCGCGCAGGGTGGCGATCAGCAGGGCCTGGTCCAGGTTAGCGGCAACGATATGGCGCTGGTAGCGCCGGTGTGGCGAGGTGCGGATGATATAGTTCTTCCGGTCGACCACCGCAGTGATGACGGCGTTGGCAGGGCTGCCGCCCTCCGCGGCAATGATCACTTCATCGCCTACGGCTACGGGGTTGGTGGAGGTGATCTCTTCGTCGATCTTCATCTTGCCGGCAATGCGGCATTGCCATAGGGTGCCATCCGGCGTTTTTGCCGTATACCAACTCCCCGTGGATTTAAATACCGTTGCCTTGATCATGCCCTCCGGAATCGCGGTAAAATTATCCTGTTTCCGCGACTTAACAAGAAGGAAGCCTGGGCCGACGCCCCGCAGCTGCCCCTGCCCCTCGCGACGGTACGCCGCTCCCGAAAAGGCCAGGCTATCCGCAAGATGCCGGATACGTCGTGGCCATATGGAAAAAAGGGAGAAGGGCATCTATATGGGCGGGCCATGTGGAAACGATGACAGGAACCTGGAAGGCTCACGATACGCTGAACATTTTTCGTATGTCCGAATACATCCGCAAAGCGGGACTGCTGGCCTTGCTGCTCCTGATCGACGCGGCAGGCCGCGCCGCGCAGGCCCAGGGAACATGGACCGTTTGCTGGAATGCCGACACCACGGCATTCGGTTTTTCGGACGAACGGGGAGTGGTGCAGGTGGCGCCACGGTTCAGGGGACTGGCCTGGGCCAAGAGGCTGGACAGGATCATGGCGGTGACCGAAGGCGGACCAGGCCCCTGGGTGAGTTACTACCTGACGAGGTCCGGCAGGACGATAGGGAGGGACAGCGTATATGTTTTTGACAACGCCATGGACTGTGAACGGGAAGGCTATATCCGCTTCACCAGCCGCCAGACGGGTATGGTGGGTATGTTCAACGGCCAGGGCGACGTCGCCATTCCTGCCCAATACGACGCGTTGACGAAAGTCAGGAACGGAATGGTCCTGGCCCTGCAAGGGGCGAAAAAGACGTATTGGGCAGGAGGGGAGCACTACAGCTGGGTCGGCGGAAGGCAGATGCTTCTGGATACCGGCAACAGGGTTCTCGTCGACAGTATGGTCTACGATGGTCACCTGGACTTCCGTTCCCTGCGGATATCGGACCAACCTCATCCCGATCCGCTCCGCCAAAGCTTCAGGGGGACGGACGGCCGGTATTATTCCTTCGTGGATGTAACACGGGACTTCAGGGCATGGCTGCGGTCCCTGGTCGACAGCCTGGACAAAGGCCGCCTGCTGGAGGCCACCTACTCCGAAGTCACCTGCTGGAAGCCGCCGCAGGGCTGGGTAAAAGAACCCAAAGCCCGCTTCATGGGCAGGAACTTCGCCCGGATAAGGGCCGCGTTGCAGCCGCTCAGGGACTCCGCCAGGGCCTGTGAGGTTTTCGAAGACGGCCTCAATTCCTTTACCTATGCGGAGGACCGCTACCGCAGGTATTTTGACAACTGCGGAGCGCCCGACCAGGATCGCTACCCCGTCGAAGACGTGGTCATCAGCCACAGGGCCGGGAAAGACCTGACGCAGGATCATTTTGAGTTCCTGCGGACGGATGAGGGCTACAGGCTTATTTCCGTAACGGTGGATGGCCTGCAGTGAGGCTGCCTCCGCATGGGCCCGACGGTTCCTTACTGTTGCCGGCCAGGCAGAATAGCATAGCTGATTGCTCCGGGATTATGGTCCGGTCGAGCTAACGGGGATGTCTCACCCATTTCCAAACATGCCCTGATGTTTTCCCGTATCTTTTTGGGGATTCATGCCCGCTGCCCTGCAGGACGATGAATCGATGGCCGGGTTTTTAAGTCCGGGGCGTCGGCGATAGTTCGTATTTTTGTTTTGTACCTGTCAGGTAAGGCCATGGCCGACAACAGCGCACATTGGGAAAACATCTACAGGAATACGGGGCCGGATGAGGTGAGCTGGACACAGGAGGAACCCCGGCCTTCCTGGCAACTCATCAGTGATCTGCAGCTTCCAAAAGACGCCGGGATCATCGATGTGGGCGGGGGAGACAGCAAACTTGTGGATCGCCTGCTGTCCGAAGGGTTCGTCAACTTGGCCGTGCTGGATATTTCGCCGGCAGCCCTGGAAAGGGCGAAAGCCAGGTTAGGCGACAAGGCTCCTCTGGTTCGGTGGATCGTTGCGGACATGAGGACATTCCAGCCCGACCGGACCTATGATGTGTGGCACGACCGGGCAGCTTTTCATTTCCTAACGGATAAAGAGGATATAGATGCCTATGTGAAGCTGGCCACGATGGCGACTGCCAGGTATATGGTCATTGGTGTTTTTTCGCAGAAAGGGCCCAGGCACTGCAGCGGACTCGGGGTCAGCACATATTCGGAAGAAGGGCTGAAAAACGTATTTGCCGCAGGTTTTGAAAAGATCAGATGCATAAGCGACGACCACAAGACACCATGGGGGTCGGTGCAAAATTTTATGTTTTGCAGTTTTGCGCGAAAGGCGTGATGGCAAGGCCAGGGAAAACATACGCAACAGAACCATATGAAAAACCAATCCATCGGGGACGACTACCGGGAACTCTACAAGGAGCTTAAGGAAGCTGTCCTGGCAGGGAAGGGGGTCAGCCCGCGCGAATTGCGATATGCCGTATTCCGGAATGAAGGCATTTCACCCCCGCTGGGCCCCCTGGTGGACAAAGTGGCTCACGGCGCTTTCAGGATTGTGGACCGTGATATTCAGGACGTGAAGGATAGCGGCGTCAGCGAGGATGAATTGTTTGAATTGCTCGTTTGTGCTGCGGTGGGACAGGCTTCCCGGCAATATGAACAGGGGATGCAGGCGTTGGCCAGGGCTGTCCAGGAAGGAGGGAAGCATGCGTCTTGACATTCTCCATTCGGGCTATACACGGGGCACCAAAATACTCTTTGCTGTTATAAAGCTGGTGTCCGGTTATCCGCTGCCCGATGCCGCAAAAATAGTGTTCTACCGCAAAGAATTTTACGGGCGGCCCATGGCCAGGTTAACGCAGCGAATAATGCGTGGTCCGTCGTCCTGGTCGGTGGCCGACAGGGAGCTGATGGCGGCTTACATTTCCCGTCTGAACGATTGTACCTTCTGCGTTAAAGCACATGGCGCGATCGCGGCAAGGGCATATGGAGACAAGGGGAAAGTAAGCGCTGCGCTCAACGATATGGAGACCGCCCCCATTGCGGCGCCCCTCCGCGCTGTTTTAAGGATGCTGGGAAAGTTGACGCGGGAACATACGTTGGAGGCCGGCGACATGAAGAACCTGCTTGATGCCGGGGTGTCGTATCCACAAATCGAGGATGCGCTTGCGGTGTGTTTTGCGTTCAACACCATCAATCGTTTGGCGGATGCTTTGGACTTCGACGTACCATCTCCGGAGGCGTTCGAGGCTGCCGCCAAGCACCTCCTTAAAAGAGGATATCAATAGATCGTTCTCTTGCGCGTCGATATGTCCTCAGCCGGGATTGATCCGGCCGGCGCTTCAGGGCTTGCCATAGCCCGTTGCCGCCATATTATCCCGCAATCCATACATAATCAAGACGAAAATAAGGCTGTTGTTGACATGGATATGCTTAGGCCTATCTGTTATAGCCAGCGCCGCTGACGCTTCAGGCCTGGGTATGGTCAGGTCTCTTGTCAGGGACTTATCGAATGATCAGGTGGCTTAGGAAGCCATGAGCAGCACCTGTCTTCGTGAGGAGGATCGCCGGCGGACAAAGCGCCATGCCGGCGGGAGATGGGCAAATAAGCGGTTTGCCGGGCCGGCCCAGGGTGGGTCACAGGGCCGCCTGCAGTTCCGTGAGCGAGCTGGTGATGCCGGGCATGTTGCTGCTGACCAGGCTGAAGGACAGCGCTGCCGCGGAGATCGCGATGTCGATGATGGTTTGTATCCGCGTGATGGTGGCGACAGCTGTTTGCATCTTCTCCGTCACCGCCGTGATTTGTTGTATGGTCTTGGCCGCATCGGTGACCCGGACGACCACCGACAGGGCCAGCAGGTCCTGGGCATGGTTCAGGATGTCCCGCTGGCGCGCATTCAGGAACAAATGCTCGTCGCGGCTGATCTCGGGCCAGTGCTCGAACTGGTAGGTGTGGATCGCATTGACCATCCCCTTGAGGGCCCTGGCGGCGGAGATCATCTGGTGATCGCTGAGCTGATCCATGTCATTGATTTTCAGGTTGGCGGAACGCAGCCTGCAGCTGCTGCAGCTGGGCGGTGTATGTCTCCAGGCCGCTGGCCAGCTCCTTCCCCGTCAGGTGCGCGCGCTGGGCATATATGAGGCCGCATCCCTTGCGGATATCATCCAGCATCTGCAGGTGGAGGGCTATCCGTTGCCGGCGCCATTCGGTATGGTCAACGGCTTGCAGGTATTGCCGGGCCAGGTCCTGCTTGCCCAGGTAAGTCAGGGCCGTATCGTGCAGGACATCCGTGGTATAGCGGTTGTAGGTCTGCAGCTTTTCCAGGGTCAGGGCCTCGTCGACCTCGTCTCTGTTGACAGCCGTCAGGAGGTTCAGGCAGCGGTCGAGGTCCTGTCGCAGGGCAGCCAGGGATGCGCTGATCTTTTTCCGCCTGTAGAGCTCCGTACCGGTGGCGGCCAGCCACTGCCCCAGGCTGCGGACGGCCTCTACTTGTTCGGCCTGGACAGGAAAGAGGGTCTGCGATTGCAGGGCATTTTCCAGGGTGCCCGTTTCAAAGGCGTGACCGGCCAGCTCGCCCGCCGACAGGCCCTCCAGGGCCGTGAAGTAGGCGCCCAGCACCCCATATACGCCGGCGATGGCGGAGTCGGCGCGTTGGTACAGGGCCAGGGAATCAGCCGGGCAGGCGTCCCGCACGCGCTCGGGCAGGACCGGCGTACGGTCGAAAGGATAGTCGCGCAGGCAGTCGCTCACAACCCTGTCCCGGTACAGCTTGGCCAGGCTGACCCCGTTGCCCGCCGCGAGGGCTGCCGACGAGGCATGGCTGAACTCCTGCACCGCTTTCAGGCTGCCGCAGGAGCAAAGGGCCATCAGGCCCAGGACCGGTATGGCGTGTGGCCAGCGCATGGGGTATCCTTCCCCTAAGATACAACAATAACAGCGGCCCGGAAGCGCCGGGACCCAAAAAGGAACCCCGCCACTGCAGGGCGGGGCTCCTTACACACAACTAATGCCATGAGGGATGCGCTCAGTCTGGCTTTTTCCCGTCGAGAAAGGTGTTGAGGGTGCTGATGCGCGCCGGCTGACCATCCTCGCCCTTGTTGACGCGGTAGCCCGAATAGGGGGCGGTGCCGGATCCTTCCGGTTCGTCCAGGTTCACATTGCGACGGATATAGGCGGGAACGGATTCCAGTTCCTGGGGCGCTTCCATGTTCTTCACATTGAAGCTCATGTTGCGGAGACGGGCGATGCGTTCGGCAGCCACACGCTTTTGCTCTTCCGTTTCCTCGATGGTGACCACCCGGACCGGCGTTTCCCGGGGGGCTTCCGCCTGCTCGGGTGCCGCCTGCGGGGCGGGGGCTTTTTCATCGTCCCGGAAGACAAGGGTCATGGAGGGGGGCTCCGGCGGGGTGCCGTTCTCCTTCCCGGTCTCCGGGTTGTCCGGGTTGGGGTCGGAGTAAATATGTGTGGGCCGGGACAGGTACCCACCCGAATAAACCGGGGGCTCGGGGGCGCGGCCCGGCGTGGGGGGCGCGGGTTCAGCTGTCCGGGCAGAAGGCGGCGTGGGTTCGGCGGTCCGCGCCGGCACTTCGGGCGCTTCCGGCTCTTCGCGCAGCCGCAGTTCCATGACCGGCTCGCGGCTTTCCTGGCCGGCTTCCTGGGGAGCGGTCTGCGGCATGGCCTCGCCGTCCTTGGACGGGTGCGTGGCGGCAGCGGACGGCGCGGCCGGGGCTTCGTCCTGGTCTACCAGCTTGGGGGCCATATGATCTGTCTCCTCGAAATTGAGGCTGATCTGGTTGTACATCTTGTTCTCCTCGTCCGCCTTGCCCAGCTCCATGACGATCTTCGGCTCTTCTTTCGGGGTCGAGGATTTCTGGGTCTGCAGGACGATGGGCTTCTGCTGGAAGCCTGTGGCGATGATGGTCACGCTCAGCTTTTTCTCCAGCGTGTCGTCGTGGCCCATGCCGAGGATGACATCGCATTCCTCGCCGGCCTGCTGCTGCACATAGGCCTGGATAGCGTCCATTTCATCGATGGTATGCTCGTGCTCACCTTCGGCCGAGTTGATGTTCAGCAGGATCCACTTGGCACCGCCTATGTTGCTGTCGTTGAGCAGGGGCGAAGCCAGGGCGTTCTCGATCGCCTTTTGTGCACGGTCGCTGCCCTCGGCGGTGGCCGAGCCCAGGATAGCTACCCCGCCGTTGCGCATGGCGGTGCAGACATCCGCAAAGTCCACATTCACGATGCCGTGTATGTTGATTACGT